>NZ_JBNLYE010000002.1:0-71045 GCF_050172095.1 Bacillus sp. GMs2/2 | reverse complement strand
TATTATATATGTAAATACAGTTGTTTTGCTACTGTAAATGAATAAATAAAATAAGCCAAGACATAAAATTCTTGGCTACACATAAATCTTGTTTTTAGGCTATTTTACAGTGACAGTAGCTTGCTGCTGAACGCGCTCAAATAACCAGTGTATATCATTGTTATACATACGAATACAACCAAGTGTTGTCCATTTGCCGATTGCTTGATTATTGTTAGTTCCGTGAATCGCATAAGTTGTTCCGTAAGTTCCTGCCATATTTAATCCGAGCCAACGGTCACCAAGTGGATTACGTGGATCGCCGCCTTTAATTTTGCCTGTATAATAAGGGCGGTTTTTAATTTTATTTACGATTTGAAAAGTGCCTTTAGGTGTAGGTGTTGCAGCTTTTCCAGTAGCGACAGTAAAACTTTTTATAAATTTTCCATCCTGATAATAATCCATTTTATTTAACTGAGTGTCTACAATTAATTGATCTTTCGTTGTAGCTGCCTCTGCACTAGCGAATGGAAGAGTTAAAAATCCTAATGATAATAGTGCGCTTAATAATAATTTTTTCATTGTTATTCTCCTTTTACTATCGTAATAGTCTTACATACAATGAAGTTGTAATCCTCGTAATGCTTTATTTACATTTTCATCTAATGTTTCAAAGAATGTAGTGATTTTGCTGTTGTGTTTGTTGTTATCAATAAGTAATCTTTCATTTAATAAAAGCTCACCACGTAGGCCAAAACTTTGAACTTGAATATTTAGCTCATCTTCATTTTCAGAAATGATTGGTAAGAAATAGTGAAAAGCTTTTGTTGGAATGATGTAGCTTTTGCCAATCATGCTTTCTTGATTTGAATTAATCCATTTTTTCGTGACAATTTTAATATTCTTTTTTGAAACGATAAAAGATAGTGTTGTAGATTTTGTTAAACTTACGTCAAATTCACTTGTTTCACATATTTGTAAATTAAAAACGGTTTCATTTTGATGAGATTCAACATTTGTATTAATAAAATCGTGCATTTTATATGCTTCCATTTCGTATTCACCCTTTTTTCAATTTCGAAAAACGACTTATATTTATTCAAATTAATGCTTAGTCATATATTGGTTAAATTTTTCAACAAATTCCGATATAATCTTACAATACGTATATGAAGCTAATATGAAGTTAGCATGAGTTTGTGATGGTTTTTTATTGAGAACAAAATAAGAGAGCTTTTTTAGTGCTAAAAAATGGATGAAATCTGCATGTTATTAATGCGTCTTTTCGCTATTTCGACTTGGAAAATAATTTTTACTATTTAATAAAGAACGAAAATCATTAGTGTGACCCTTACAAAAATGTAATAAAAATGTAAGCTATTGTGATAGTTATTTCGACAATTTTTTTATACAATAATAGTAAGAAGTTGTACGGGATTGAAAGGAGAGATGACATGGAATGGATTCATGAATTATTTCAGCAATACGGGTATTATGTTGTACTTGTCGGCTTGCTGTTAGAATATATTGCACTTCCGTTTCCGGGAGAGCCAACATTAGCATATGCGGGATTTTTAGCACATAAGGGTGATTTAAGTTTACCGATTTTAATTATTCTATCCTTTATTGGGACAAGTGTAGGAATGACGATTCAATACTTTTTAGGAAATAAATTAGGTATGCCTTTCATTCAAAAGTATGGGAAATACGTATTTTTAACACAAAGAAAAATTGACTTAACGAGAATGTGGTTTGATAAGTATGGGTACTTCCTAATTTTTATTGGTTTCTTTATTCCTGGTGTACGTCATTTCACAGGATACTTTGCAGGAATTATTAATTTACCATTCCGTCGTTTTGCCATTACAATTTATTCAGGCGCTCTATTTTGGGTATCATTCTTCTTAATCGGTGGTTACTGGTTAGGTGGAAACTTACATGATATCTTTGGAGTGCTAGAAGGTCATATCGGTAAAATTATTTTTGGAGTTATTGTGATTGTAGCGGTTACGTTAGGTATTCGTTTCCGTAAGCAGTTAAAACGAATATTACTACAAAACGCAAGTTAATATGAAATCCATTCTATGTCAGAATTTAGGAAGGCAGTGCAAAAGCACTGCCTTTTTTATTTTATTTTTAAGACTATGTTTAATGCACATTTTACATTCTTTATAGGAATTTGATACAAGATAAGAAATAAGTATCTTGTCAATTATTATAGTCGTAATGACAATTATAATTGACAAATATAAGGATATTATTTACAATTTTAATTAAATAAATGAAAAAGAGGGAAGACATGAAGCTTCAAAATCGAGTGAGGGAATTGCGAGCAAAGCATCGTTTATCACAAGGGGATTTAGGGAAAGCGATTGGATCATCACGGCAAACGATTAGTTTAATTGAGCGTGGGGATTATGCACCATCTATCGTATTGTCGTTAAAAATTGCACAAATTTTCAATGTACCGGTGGAGGAAATATTTACGTTAGTAGAGGGGGAAGAGGACGATGAAGAGTAAGCGAAAAAAACAATTTGATTCTGTGGGGAAAATAGCATTAAGTATGATAGGAGGATTTTTAACGTCTTATATAGCTTTAAATTTACTCTCGGATGAACCGAGAAAATTATCATCCAATACATTTATAGGTATATGTACTATTTTTGGAATTTTAATGATGTACTATACTTGGAAGAATACACGTATGTTAGCAGAGGCACGCGATGAAGAAGAGAGCGTACAAGGCAGAAAATTAGGCATTATAAGTATATATTTACGTGTAGGTGATATAGTTACGCAGGCATGGTTTGTATATGCGGTTATTACATGTAGACGTGCACTGTTGCAGGATACAAATGTTTCATTTGCGGTGTGGAATTTAGTAGCTTCTATTGCTTGTTTAACTACTGTAGTAATTATCGGACTCATAACAAAAAATCGTTATAATAAGCTATATCCTGAACAAGGTGTAACGTATATGGAATCTATGAAAATGTGGACGAAAAATGCAGATGAAGGATTAAAGCACATTGTGCATGAGGCTGGATATAAAGCATATGAATTTACGAATACAATATTGGCATATGTATGGTGGGCTGCCGTTATATATACAGCTGCTAGTAATATCGATTTTGTATTAATTGGCTTAATCTCATTTATTTGGATATTGCATCTTGGGAAGTTCATGTACGAAATGCAGAGGAAAATGATTTATTAAGGGGAGAAAAAGGTGGATATTTTAAGAAGGCCAGCTGGCTCAATGACAGTGGCGCTAATTTTGTCCATTTTATACGGAGTAATCCGAACTGGGAAATTAGAAGTAATTTTGAACCTATGGGAAATAGTTGGAATTTTTTTATTAGTGTTAGCCATTCATGAGCTAGGACATGTAGTATTTGGTGTAATAGGTGGTTTAACATTTAAATTTATGACAGTAGGACCCATTACTATTCAAAAAGAAAAGGGAAAATTACGCATTCGAGAAAATAAATTATGGGCTTACTTTGGAGGCGTTGCAACACTAGTACCACCTTCTATAGAGACACCGAATCTTTCGAAAAAATGGGCGTGGCTCACTTTAGGTGGACCAATTACGAGTTTACTGTTTGGTATTACTTCCGGTTACATATACATGGTGAGTTATTATCAATATCTTTTATATTTTTCCTTTTTCCATTTTGCAATCTTTGCGGTTACAATTGTGCCGATAAAAGGAACGCTTATGAGTGATGGGATGCAATTTCTTATTTTAATTAAAGATGATGAAAGAGCTAGAAATCATTTATATGAGATTCAAATATCGAGTGAGTTATTTAGTTATAAAAGACCGAAAGATTGGGATGAAAGATTAGTAGAATTGAGTGAGGAGAAAATAAAAGAGAATAAAGGGATAAGAGAGATAATGAGTAGACTTATGCTTGTCTTTTTTGCTCGTGCAGATCAAGAGGGAATGGAAAGAGCGATACCGTATATAGAAAGAATTGTTCAACTACCTGTAACGAAAGAAAATAAGTTTTTCGTTAGTAGTTTTCATAGTTGGTATCTTTTATATAAAGCCCTTTATGAGATGGATAGTCTTTCTTTGCAAGAAGCAAAGGAACATGCAAAGGCTATTACAAAAATGGACTTAAGTGGATATTATCGTACACAAGGAATTATCAAATATTTAGAGAATGATCTAGAAGCTTCCCATACTTATATGAAGAAAGCTGATAAAGAATTAAAGAGCGCCGAGAAGAGTGAGATGGGATATTTACAATTAGAAAGAGAATGGTTTGAGCAGTTGAAGGTGAGGGTATCTTACGATGGATGAGGTATCCTCTTTTTTATATGTCATCTTATGCCGTTCCATAAATAGCCTGGGGCGAGTAAAATGAGATAAGAAGAGCAAAGCTTGGAGGAAGTAAATATGGAAATTTTATCAATTATTTTGATAGTCTTGCTCATTTATGTTGTTTTTAAAGTGGCATATGTAGCATTAAAGATACTCGCGATCCTATTAATTATCTTTTTAATCGTAGAGTTCGGCAGTAAGTTGCTTGGGGGATAGGGTATATTGTGCGTTTCGAGTGTCGAAGGTTGTCGTTAAATCGATATCTTGTGTTGAACCGTTGATATAATGAAAAAATCGCTGATATAAGTGGAGAAATGATCGATATATTTGAAAAATCGTTGATATATTTTAGTGAATACGAAGTGGGGTATGTGGAAAAGAAGTTGCCGTGAGGATAACTTCTTTTTATCGTGATGCGGGGATATGCAAAACAATATAAAAAGCTGGAAGAGTATCTTCCAGCTTAAGAGTTACTTTCAATTTGGCGACCGCTATCTTCTTCAGTGTCTTGTAATAGGTTGAATACGTCTGCTAGGCAGAATGCAATGAACCAAGTCCATAGACCGTGGAAGAAAGCTGAGCTTAATTGAAGTGGTAATGTATAGTTTGTCATTGAGTAGGAAATACATCCACCAACGATTCCGATCATTGTTAATAACATTGTTTTTTGAGCATTTTCTTCTGGATTGAAGAGGAAGTAAATGTATCCGCCTAAAATTGAAGCGCTTACAAGTGTTTCAATTCCATTAAAGATGATATTCTCTCCAAGCTGAGTGTTTGTCCAGAAGTAGATTGTTCCGCCGATAATAGCAAACAGGACAGCTATTGTATATCGTATATATTGATTCATATGTTCATCTCCCTATGTAATAAGATGATTTGGAAGTCAAAAAGGTAGGTATAGTATATTGAAGTGAGTTTTAATTGTACGTATCTTTTTATAAAAAGATCATTGAAGAGTAACTAAGATGATCGGTTGTTTAAACCGTTACGTGTATGGTGTCTGAAATATACCCGACTGCTCGTTTCTTTTTGCTTGTAAAATAAGAGAAACTTCCAAGTCTATATACTCTTTTTTTGTGAGTCTGCTTTCATTATAACACATTTAGGGACATAATAATAGAATTATCTGATTTTGTAATAAGTGTAAAAAATAAAAAGCGTAAGGAAATACCATTAACGGTGCAGTTTAGTGGAAGAAGGATTTTAATTTATTATGATGAAATATGTAATCAAGGTGAGATCTAAGAATGAGGCTTAAATACTATAAAAAATGTTTTATAGCATGAATGTAAGGGAGGAGAGCTAACTTGGAGTTCACAACAGAAAGATTAATAATTAGACCTTTTAAGAGTACTGATTTACAGGAAGTATTTGCTATTTATAATAGTGATGATACATGTAAGTTCCTATTACATAATAAGTGGACTCATGAAGATATGCAGGAAAGATTTAATAAAAAGCTAGCAAATAATGTACTTACTAAAGAAACAATATTAAGTTTGGCAGTTATATACAAAACTAAAGTAGTTGGTGATTTATCCGTATGGTACACAAATATGAAAGACACTGTTGAGATTGGTTATAGTTTTTCAAATGAAGTAGCTGGGAGAGGTTTGGCAACAGAAGCAGTAAGTAGTTTGGTATTGAAATTATTTAATGAATGTAATGTACATCGTATACAGGCTAATCTTGATGCACGTAATACAGCTTCACAAAAATTGTGTGAACGAATAGGCATGAGAAAGGAAGCCCATTTCATACAAGATTTTTGGAATAAAGATGAATGGACAGATAGTATTGTATATGGAATGCTATCCTCCGATTTGTAGTAATAAACTTAGTGATTTTATTATGCTAAAAGGTACGTTAGTTGAATAACAAAGGGCATAACATATATGACTAATATGTTATGCCCTTTAATTTATTAACCTGTTTTATATGCGTTTGAAACGACCGACAATTTCAACTGTTTCAGTAATGTTCATAAATGCTTTGTTATCCACTTGACGGATAATACGTTTCATTTCGCCTAACTCATAGCGAGTCACGACAGTGTAAATCATTTTTTTCTTATGGTTTGTATAGCCGCCGACAGCGTCTACCATTGTCACCCCGCGTATGCCGTGATGTAGTAGTGCGCTTTTTATTTCCTCGCCTTTTTCTGTAATAGTCATTATCGTTAATTTAATATGTTTCGTATGCACAGCGTCGATAACTTTGCTGACTACAAATCGACTAATTAACGTATAAAGTGTAATATCCCATCCGAAAATAAAACCTGCTGCTACAAGTAAGATTAAGTTGAATACAAATATGATTGCTCCAATTGAAACATCTCGATATTTCGCTACAATCAATCCAACAACATCAAAACCACCTGTTGAAGAAGCAAATCGGAATATAATTCCTGAAGCTGCTCCGCAGATAACACCACCGAATACAGAAGAAAGTAAAATATCGTCTGAAACTTGGTGTACCGGGATAATGTTCATCGCTAACGATGAAACAGCTACAAAGTACGCTGTTAAAAAGGTTGTCTTCTTTCCTAAGTAAAAGTGACTTAAAATAAGAAGAGGAATGTTTAGTAAAAAGATAAGTGCACCGATATTGTAGTGCATTAAATAACCGATAATCATCCCTACACCAGCGAATCCACCGCTAATCATATTATGCGGGATAAAAAACATATTCATAGAAATTGCATACAAAATAGAAGCTATAAAAATAACAACCAACTGTATCATAAATTCTAAGTGAAATGTTTTAGCTGCTGGGAAGGATAAAAAGGCGGTGTCGGGAACGTAATCGGCGTCTCCTAGTTGACCCATAGTATGTTTCATCTCCATATTCATTTTTGATTACAAGAAGAGAATAAAGGTTTTTTCAAAAACTGGCAATAGTTTTATTATAATGCAAAAATTTTATAAATTTCTAATAAATCAAGCCTATTCATTGATGTGTGTGAATATGCTAAAGAAAGCGAATACAACGTTTCTTAATTATTGTTTTCTTGAGAAAATATGCAAAATACTTTTTTTGAAAATAAAAGGAAATAGAGAATATTTGCCCGATGTGCTAAAATGACCTTATTAAGGATGTGAAGCGATGGAATTTTTATTGCAGGATGCAATTCTATATATATCGTTTGTAACGACAGCACTTTGTTTATTAGAAGTTTTCTTCCTTGCTAATGTTTCTCGCTTTGTGCGTCAACAAGCATCAAGCGGTAGACAAAGAGCTTTTGCGTTAGTTGATACATGTGAAGATAGTGTGGGAAATGTACCGCTATTTTCAATTTTTTATAAATATGGAATGATTCGTTCTGTACGCAGACAAGAATCAAGTGAAGAGAATGATGAGGTTGGTCCGTATACACCAATGTTTCGCTAAATAATTACGAAACATTGGAGGAATGAACATGTTAAAATCATACCGAGCTGCGCTCATTAGTTTATCAGTAGTACTTGTTTTTGTTTTATCTGGCTGCAGTAATGCAGGCACAATTGATTCACATAGTACGGGAATATGGAACCACTATTTCGTATATCCAATCTCGTATATGATTCAATTTGTTGCTCATCATATACCGGGAGCTAGCTTCGGGGTTGCTATCATTATTATGACGCTCGTTATTCGTTCAGCCATGATTCCATTAGCTGTTTCGCAATATCGCAGCCAAGCGAAAATGAAGAAAATGCAACCTGAATTGCAGAAGCTAAAGAAAAAATACGGTGATGTAAGCAAAGACCTTGAAAAACAAAAGCAGTATCAAAAAGAAATGTCAGAACTAATGAAATCAGGCGGTTGGAATCCACTTGCTGGTTGCTGGCCAATTTTTATACAAATGCCGATTTTCTCTGCTTTGTATTATGCGATTAGCAGAACGGAAGAGATTCGCACATCTTCGTTTTTATGGGTGAACCTAGGACATGCAGATCCATATCATATATTACCGATTATTGCAGCGTTAACGACATTTATTCAGATGAAAGTTTTCCAATCGAATATTACACCTGGAGAACAAGTACAGATGCTAAAGATGCAGCAAATTATGATGCCAGCAATGATTCTATTTATGGGGTTTGCGGCGCCATCAGGACTTGTGTTGTACTGGATAACAGGTAACTTATTTACAATGACACAAACAATTGTATTAAGAAAAATAATGGAACGTGAAGAGTTACAATTACAAAAAGCATAGAGAAACACCGCTCATTACGAGCGGTGTTTTTTATTTGAATCGTTAAGGAAATTTTAAGAAACCAATATTACTATTGGCGTTGTATACGAAAGTGTACATGCTTTAGAAATATGAAGGAGGAAATTTCCTATGAAGAAGAAAACAGTTGGTTATTTAGCGATTGCAGGTGCTTTATCATTCGGAATCATTGGAGGAGTCGGTGTTCCGGCATTCGCGGCAACAAATACTCCAACAGCTGAGCAAGCGACAAAAACAGCGAAAAAAGATTTAGATGCCGCTACAAAACAAAAAGTAAAAACGATTATGGACGATACAAAGAAACAGTTACAGGAGCTAGGTGTAAAGCTTCCAGAAAAAGAAAAACGTAAAGAAATGTTTGCGGGATTAGATGAACAAACAAAAGAAAAAGCGAAATCTATTTTAGAGCAAGAGAAATCTGGAAAATTAACACGTGAACAAGCAAAAGAGGAATTGACAAAGCTAGGCGTAAAAATGCCGGAGAAAGGTAAGCGTGGAGACATGTTTGCTAACTTAGATGAGCAGGCGAAAGAGAAAGCGAAGTCGATTTTAGAGCAAAAGAAATCTGGAAAATTAACGCATGAGCAAGCAAAAGAGGAATTAACAAAGCTAGGCGTGAAAATGCCGGAGAAAGGTAAACATGGAGACATGTTTGCTAACTTAGATGAACAGGCAAAAGAAAAAGCAAAGTCAATTTTAGAGCAAAAGAAATCTGGAAAATTAACGCATGAGCAAGCAAAAGAAGAATTAACAAAATTAGGTGTGAAACTTCCAGAGAAAGAGAAGCATGAAGACATGTTTGCAGGATTAGATGAAGCAACAAAAACAAAAGCAAAAGCGATTTTAGACAATGAAAAGAAACAATTAGAGGCATTGAATGTTGATTTACCGCACCATAAGTTTTTTATGAAAAAAGAAGATAAATAATTGATTTATGTATCTTTCGTGGGGCAACCGGAAGGCACGTGCGAGGACCGATTTCTGTCAGCAGAAATCGGTCCCTTTTAATGATTTAATAAAATTTTTTTCATTGTTAGTATGTATCCAAAGACGCAGTAGAAGATTGCAAAACCGATAAATACTTCTGTATATTGATATTTACCTAATACATAGAAGGAAACAGCTGGTATAATAGCTACCGCTAAAATGCTATAACCAGGATATTTGTGCCGATGCATGATGGCGAATAGAACAGAAAGAAATGTAGCGATGATACAAAAAACAGCAATCATTATTGATGCACCTCCTGTATGAATTATACCATTTTTAGGTGATTAGAGACGTGGCGTAACTTCTGTTATAATATAAGAAGATAAATATTTCCTATGTTATATAAAAAATATATTGATTTTTTCTAACAATTCAATATAATGAACAATAACTACAAAATTCGACATCAAGAAGTGATGATGAGGACACGATCAATTTTTTACGATTCTCAGAGAGGGAAGCCTTTGGCTGTGAGCTTCCTAATACGGAAAAATGGATTACCACCTCTGAACTGCAGCAGTGAACGAGCATCTAGTAATTGCTTGCCGGCAAAAACCGTTATTTAGACTTGAGAAATTGGTGAAGTGTATTACTTTACGAATTGAAACAAGGGTGGAACCACGAATACAACACTCGTCCCTTTTTTAGGGAGGAGTGTTTTTTTATTTCATTTTTGCATCACACTAGGATTGGAAGGAGGATACGCAGCATGCATCATGATGAGAAGAACAAAATTGGTTTAACAGTAGCACTTTCTATCGTAGTAGGAACGATTATTGGATCTGGTGTGTTTATGAAACCAGGGAGCGTATTAGATTACTCGGGGAGTTCTAATATGGCCATTCTTGCTTGGATAATTGGTGGTCTGTTGACGCTAGCAAGTGGTTTAACAGTAGCTGAAATTGGAGCGCAAATCCCGAAAAATGGTGGGTTGTATACGTATTTAGAGGAGATTTACGGAAGTTTTTGGGGATATTTATCAGGTTGGATGCAAACAATTGTTTATGGACCTGCTATTATCGGAACATTAGGTTTATACTTTAGTTCTTTAATGATTAATTTTTTCTATTTAGATAAAGTGTGGAATTTACCAATCGCAATTGGAACGGTTGTGTTCCTTGGCGTTGTAAATAGCATGGGAACAAAATACGGAGGTATCGTTCAAACAATCACGACAATTGGGAAGATGATTCCGATTGTGTTAATTGTTGTGCTAGGTTTCTGGAAAGGGAATAGCGATATTTTTAACGTAGTTGTGCCGATATCGGAAAATCAAAGTATCGGTATGGCAATTTTAGCAACGTTATTTGCTTATGACGGCTGGATTTTACTTGCTTCGATTGGTGGAGAAATGAAGAATCCAACAAAGTTATTACCGAAAGCAATGACAGTAGGGATTTTAATCGTAACGGCTGCTTACGTATTAATTAACTTGGCGTTATTAAATGTATTACCAGCAGCAAAAATTGTAGACCTTGGAGAAAATGCAACAGCGACAGCTGCAGGCATGTTACTTGGAGAATATGGCGGAAAAATTATTAGTATCGGTATTATCGTTTCTATTTTCGGCTGTTTAAATGGAAAGATTTTAACGTTCCCACGTATCCCAATGTCTATGGCAGAGCGTGGACAACTTCCATTTTCTAAGTTTATTGCAAAGGAAAGTCCGAGATTTAAAACACCAGCAAATGCGATTACTGTTGAAATTATTTTAGGAATTATTTTAATGATTATTAGTGATCCAAATAAGCTATCTGAGATTTCCGTATTCATTATTTATATTTTCTATGTAATGACGTTTATTGGTGTCTTCATTTTAAGAAAACGTAATAAGAATAAAGAGCGTGCATATAGTGTACCGTTATTCCCAATCGTACCAATTGTAGCGATTTTAGGTTCGTTCTTTGTAATTGGTAGTGCGATTATTAACGATCCAGTAAGTTGTTTCTTATCGATTGGAATTGTATTTACGGGACTTCCGGTGTATTGGTACTTGAATAAGAAGAAAGAAACAGAATGATGAAAAGGTAGGCGTATTATACGCCTACCTTTTTTACTGTAAAAAAATTGTACTTGCGTCCATTTTCTATTTTGGTTACTATAGTCGTAGTAACCAAAATAGAAAGCGTGGGGAAAGACTTGAATTTTCGTGTTTATATTTTAGCTATCGCGGCTTTTGTAGTCGGAACGGTTGAGCTAATTATAGGAGGAACGCTCGATTTAGTTGCCAATGATTTAGGAGTATCTATTAGTGCAGCTGGTCAGCTTATAACAATATTTTCGGTAGTATTTGCTTTGTCAGGTCCAGTTTTATTAGCTTTGACAGGGAAGTTTGAAAGAAAAACATTGTATGTTGGAGCATTATCGATTTTCTTAATCGGAAATATTATTTCGGCATTTAGTGTGAATTACGGAATGCTGATGTTCTCAAGGGTTATTTGTGCGGCCAGTGGTTCATTAATTATTGCACTATCGGTAACACTTGCTTCTAGTGTAGTAGAACCACATTTTCGTGCGCGTGCAATTGGAATCATTTTTATGGGAATTAGTGGATCACTCGTACTTGGAGTACCGCTTGGTCTTGTACTCGGAAATGCATACGGATGGCGTGCACCATTTGTATTAATTTCGGTATTAACAGTTATGGCAATTGCTTGTATTTCATTATTCTTAACGAAAGTACCACCGACATCGGTATTATCAATAAAAGAACAACTTGCTACTTTAAAAGATAAAAAAATTGTAAGTGCACAGTTAACATCATTTTTGTTTTTAACAGGGCATTTAACATTGTATGCATATTTAACACCGTTTTTAAAAGATGTCATGCATGTTGAAGCAAACTGGATTAGTGTGTTTTACTTTATTTTCGGAATCGCAGCAGTAATTGGTGGCGGATTCGGTGGCTGGCTTGCTGATAAATGGGGATCGAAGAAAAGTATTATTTCTATCATTATCGTATTTGCGTGTGCAATCTTCATACTGCCATTAATGACATTCTCATTCCCGCTCTTCATCATTATGATGGGACTTTGGAGTATGCTGAGCTGGGCGATTTCACCAGCGCAACAAAACTATTTAATTGAAATTGCACCAGAATCAGCTGGTATTCAGCAAAGTTTAAATAACTCTGCCCTTCACTTAGGGATTGCGCTCGGTTCAACAGTAGGCGGAGTTGTTATTGAAAAATCATCTGTTATATATAACGCTTGGGTAGGCGGTGGCTTTATTATATTAGCTCTGCTTTGTGCGATTTTCTCGATTACAAGAGGACGTTCTACTCAGTTTGCAAAAGAAGAATCTATCGTTTGATAGGTTCTTTTTTTTGTAAAAAATTGCAGGTTTTAGTAGATGTATGGAGAACGTTGTATATAGCGAGGTGATGGATATGTATACGAATTTTTCAATTATTGGTCTTCTAATTTCAATGCTCCCCTTGTTTCTTATTATTCTTGCACTTAGATGGGTTCGTTTCATCTATAAAAATTCAGAGAAACAGGTAGAGCAAAATGAGAAAATCATTGAGCTGTTGATGGAGATAAAGGAACAAAACGAAAAGGAGTCTAAGTGAAAAACTAGACTCCTTTTTATTATTTAATTAGTATCTTAATTTCATTAACAAACTCTTAATTTCCTCATCTTCCATAAAGAGGTCATGGTGTTTCTGGGTAATCTTTGCAAGTGCAACGTCGTGATAGAAAAATTCTGTAAAGAACTTCACGAAAGGTTGTGACATTGTTTTCATCGCTTGCCATGAATCTTGTTCTACGCCAGCAAATAAAATTTCACGATCGTCAACGATGAGTAGCAAATAGCGCTCTAATGCATTAGGTTCTTCAGCTGGGATTAGAAAATGCATGTTTTCTAAGTCTGTTTCTACTTCTCCAACAATAAGGGATTCAATTTGAACACCTTGTTTTGCTTTTTGTTCTAGTAAAGGAAGATATTCTAAAAGAGTATCATTCCAAGCTGAAATACGGATTGATTCTTTTGCACTTTCAATGAGTTCCTTACTTTGAACTCGAATAGAAGATTGCATTTTTAAGCTCCACACACGGTCATCTGTAAATGATTTTTTTGATATATTTGTTTCCAGTTCTTTAATATTTGATTGGAATTCTGTCGTTAATTTTTCAATTGCTAGCTTTAGTGGTAATGCTGTATACAGTTTTTTCTTTTCTGAAACAGAATCCATTACCATTCCTTTATCGATTAGGCGTGCTAGCACTTCATATATTTTTGCTTTTGGAACACCTGAATGCTTCACAATCGTTGTAGCATCTAATGGTTCATTGCTTGATACGACAACTTCATAAGCTTGGCTTTCATATTGTGAGAAACCGAATTTTTGTAACATAGTTCCCTCCGAACGAATGAGATTATATTTTAAGGATAATGAACTATTTGTTTTTGCACAAGTGGTAGTCCGTTTTCTAATTGTATTAAGGTGAGAATTAATTTCAATTTTTTAATTTTATCTATTATACTTAATATAATGATTAATAAGATTTTAATTTAATGCGAAGGGGATGCTGGGGGGAAGATGTTAAGAAGTTTACGTTTAAAAATTGCGGTAGTGTTTTCAGTTCTTATTTCTATGATGTTCGTAATATTGGGTACAGCTGTGTATCAATTACAGAAAGAAAAGGAAGTGCGTTCCTTAGACGAGTATTCTCAAAATGCGATGGATCTTGTAACAGAGCAACTTACGACATTTGTTCAAAGAACGGATGAAGATATGGGGTATTACGCGAACAGTGAGATGATTCGTAATATACTTCAAGGTGGGGTTACTCCAGAAGAGGAAGCGTTTTTAACGAAAGAGTTTGCGGAGTATAAAAAGAATCATCCTGGTATTTTAGATTTATATATTGGTACGAAAGATAAAAAAACATTAAGTGCCAATCTTGCTGAAGGTGGGCAAGTGCCAGAAGGATATGATCCAACGACAAGACCATGGTATAAAGATTCAGAGGCTGATGTAAAAAAGGTCCATTGGGGACAACCTTCTTATGAAATTGCAACAGGAAAGTTAAGTGTAGGTGTTTCTAAAGCAATTACAGCTCAAGATGGGTCTGTATTAGGCGTTGTTGCGATGGATGTATCGCTTGGTACGATTCAGAAGTTGCTTCACAATATTCAATACAATAATGACGGAGAAATGTTTATTATAAATGATAAAAATATGGCTCTTGTTTATCCAGAAAAGATAGGGAAAGATGTTTCTAAAGAGCCACTTATAAAGAGCTTAAATAAAGAGGGAACAAAATATGCGGTCACTACAATAAAAGGTGAAGATGTAGTTGTTTATAGTCAATCATTTGACACGATGAAATGGACGATAGGAATCTTTTATCCGAAAGAAACGATCGATGGGCTATTAAATAGTACGAGAAATACAGTTATTATAATGGCATGTATTAGTTTATTAGTTGGAATCGTAGCTTCCTACTTGTTCTCAAGAAGATTAGCAAGACCACTGCAACTATTAAAGAATCACGTGCAAAAAGTAGCAGAAGGCGATTTAACGCTGCGAATGAAAGTGACAAGTAAAGATGAAGTTGGAGAGTTGACTAAGCACTTTAATGATATGGTTGAACAAATGAATGAAATGGTAAGTAAAATTAAAAACAGCGTATCAACGGTGCAACAATCAACGAATAGTTTACACTATTTAACGAATGAAACAGTAGCGGCTAGTAGAGAAGTTTCAGGAGCAATGGATGATGTGAGTGGAGGAGCTTCTACTCTTGCGAATAGTGTGGATGAAGTTTCAGCTCAGCTCGAGAATATGGCGGAGTCAGTGGAACAAATGAATAGCTCCGTTGGTGAAATAAAAGGAGTGGCTGGCAAAGCGGAAGAGGCATCTAAGCAAGGATTAAATACAATGAGGAATTTAATCCGTACGAGGGGACAATCATCGTCGATTGTTGTTCATACAGAAGAAGCATCGGATAAGTTAGAACAAAGAGTTGGATCGATTCAAAATGTTGTTGAGCTTATAAAAGGCATTTCGGATCAAACAAATTTACTTGCTTTAAATGCATCGATTGAAGCTGCCCGTGCAGGTGAGCAAGGTAAGGGATTTGCGGTTGTTGCTGAAGAGGTTCGGAAATTAGCGGAACAATCAAAAGAGGCAACCGGAGAAATCACAACGATGATTGGTGATGTACAATTAGAAGTAAAAAGGGTTGTAGAAGTTGTAAGTAAATTGAAAGACATTGCAGATGTGCAAAATAAAGTGACGACAGAGGCGGAAATGGAGTTCCGCACAATTATGTCAGTCGTAAATACGATTAGTACTTCAGTTGAAAAAATTGTAGAAGAGGTACATAACATAGGTTACGAGCAAGGGGAAATTACAGCGGTAATGCATACAATTGCTGGTACGAGTCAAGAAAGTGCAGCTGTTTCTGAAGAGGTACATGCTGCAACGGAATCACAGGTGAATCATTTAGAAAAGGTAGCTCACACGATGGAAAGTTTGACAGAACATATGAGAGATTTAGAAAGATTAGTCGAGCAGTTTAAAGTGGAAGAGTAACATATTAGTAAAATGATGAGGATTTCGGTAAAATAGACAATGGATATATAAGAAACGATTATAGGAGGAAGACTACTATGGCAATTGTTGATGTATCGATTATTCCAGTAGGAACAGGTAATCCAAGTGTTAGTGAATATGTAGCAGAAGTACAAAAGGTGCTAGAGAAAAATGCGGATCGCGTGAAGTATCAATTAACACCGATGAATACAATTATTGAAGGAGATCTTCCTGTCATTCTAGAAGTAATTCAACAAATGCATGAAGTTCCATATACGAAAGGTGCACAGCGTGTTGCAACAACAATTCGTATTGATGATCGTCGTGATAAAGTAAGCACAATGGAGAAAAAATTAAACTCTGTTCGATCAAAATTATAAAGAAAAGCAGCGATTTTCGCTGCTTTTTTCATATAGGAGGTAAATAAGATGAGTGAAAAGTTTAACGAACAATTTGACGGGTTGTTAGAGAAATACACGGAACTGTTACTTGGAGAGAGCAATGAAGAGAGAAAAGAACAGGTACAGAAGTGGGCACTTTATTCTTACATAGCGAAGACGATGCCAGCTTTAGTGAAGCATTGGAATGAGACGTATCCCGATGCGAAAGAAGAGATGGTGCAGTTAATTACAGATATTAAAAGGCTGAATGAAGAGAAGCGAAATGAGCAATAAAAAAACTTGAGGGAAATATAATCGTAAGTTTTCTGTATTAATATCCTTATATAATTTACATGGAATATAAAGGGTTTTATAGGCATGTCGAATATTTTCGACATGCCTATTTTATGCCTATTAAACTCCATTTTTCTAAATGTCGAAAAATATTTCAGTTATATTTATAAGCGAAAATATAGGGTTTTAAATGTTTTTATAGTATTTTATAAATTATCTAAATAATTATTTGTATCCAATAATTTTAAACAATGATATAATTTTGAAGAGGGGTAAAAAACAGATAAATTACAGTCATAGGGGTGAATTACATGGAACAATTAATGCGAAATTCGTTTCTTTTCTTGTCAAAAAATAAAGCGCTAACAAAACTGGCTAAAAAGTACGGTTTACGCTTTGGTGCAGGTCGCTTTGTCGCAGGGGAGACAATTGAATTAGCGACAGCAGCTATTAAACAATTGAACAAGCAAGGACTTTGTGTAACAATCGATTATTTAGGGGAATTCGTTGATAATGAAGCGGAAGCAAATGAAATGGCTAACCAATCGATTGAAGCGATCCGTGCAATTGGAAGAGAAGGTCTTGATTCGCAGCTTTCTTTAAAGATGACTTCTATGGGATTAGATATCTCTGATGAAATCGTAATGAACAATATGCGCCGTATTTTAGAAGCGGCGAAAGAAAATGGTGTGTTCGTTACCATTGATATGGAAGACTATACACGCTGTGGTAAAACAATTGATATCTTTAAACAATTAAAATCTGAATACGATAATATTGGTACTGTTATTCAAGCTTACCTATATCGTACAGAAAAAGATATTGAAGATTTAAATGCTTATAATCCTAATTTACGTCTTGTAAAAGGTGCTTATAAAGAACCTGAAGAAGTGGCATTCCCAGACAAGAAAGATGTAGATGACAATTATAAAAAAATTATTAAAATGCACTTATTAAATGGAAATTATACTGCAATTGCTTCACATGACGAAGCGATTATTGAATATACAAAAAAACTTGCTGAAGAACACAACATTCCAAGGGATCAATTTGAATTCCAAATGTTATATGGTATTCGTAATGAGCGTCAACTTGAGCTAGTAAAAGAAGGCTACAAAATGCGTGTTTACGTACCTTATGGAAACGACTGGTATGGATATTTCATGCGTCGTCTAGCAGAGCGTCCAGCAAACGTTGCGTTCGTATTAAAAGGTATGGTTAAAAAATAACCAAGGAGAAAATACTCCTTGGTTATTTTAATTGCTGAAATGCATAATGTGCCATTTTCTTCGTATCAGGATACAGTTGCTTGCGGGTAGAAGATAATACAACATTAATGACACGTTTACCGTCTTTTTCATCCACTGTTACGACTGTATATTTGCCAAGTGCTGATAGACCGCTTTTACTTCCAATCGCATATGGATCGTCATATAGTTCTTCTCGTCCGTAGTTTGCGATGTTTGGAGAGCGTTCTGAAGTATGTAGAGTTGTACGCGTTGAATTCATATATTCTAAAACAACTGGATACTTTAATGCTTCTTTCGTAATAATAGCAATGTCATATGGTGATACTTTATTCCCAATTGCATCAGCACCACTTGCGTTTTTGAAAGTCGCATGCTTTGTACCAAGTTCCTTCGCTCTAGCATTCATCATTTTCACAAATTCATTTTTTGATCCTGCAATATGTTCTGCAATTGATTCAGCTATTGGATCTGCACTAATGATAAGCATAAGTTTTAATGCCTCATCACGCTTTAATTTTTCTCCAGCACGAAGTTTAATTTTCTTGCTTTGACTTTCTGTTTTAATTGCGTTTTCTGTAACTGTAATTTCTTCATCTTCTTTTACATTCTCTAGTAAAAGAAGGGTTGTCATCATTTTGGCTATACTAGCCGGATAAGAGCGTTCGTCTTCACGTTTCCCATACAAAATTTCACCTGTGTTTGCATCGATTGTAACTCCGTATTGCCCAGTAATATTAGGTTGATCAGCTCTTACAGATTGTTGCCTTTGTGCATAAGAGAAGAAAATCATCCCTGTAAATAGTGTAGCAATCATTACAATCATAACTATTGTTCGTTTCATTATAATTCCCTCATTTGTTACAAATAAATTGGGCAGAAAAAGCAGCCATTAATCATTATGCCACGTTCTCTGCCCAAAAATATAGCGTTATTTTTCGCCCATATTATGCTTTTTATATTGTTGGTTATTACCTTGACGTCCTTTTTCCACGCCGTGGTTATGCGGACCTGCGTTTCCAGTTACACTAGCTGCACTAATTCCAGCCTTTGAAGGGTTCTTCTTAAGTTTTGCCATATATATTCCTCCAGTTTCGTCAGATTATAAAAAGGGAAAGTGTATTTTAGTGAAGAAAATACATATATAGCATGGCCAAATGAAAGAAAAATATTTATTTCAGAAAATTTTATCAATAAATATATTGCGAAAATTTAAACAGTATCATATATTTATTAGTAGAGGCTCACTCATTGATTGCGACTTATGTCGAAAAATTGAATGAGCATTCATTCAAGAATAGGGGGAGAATTGGATGTTCCAAATTAAAAAGGCTGCTGTTCTAGGTTCAGGCGTAATGGGTTCGGGAATTGCGGCACACTTAGCTAATATTGGTATTCCGACATTATTGCTTGATATTGTACCACCTGCGCTTACGAAAGAAGAAGAAGCGAAGGGACTTACATTAGAACATAAAAGTGTGAGAAATCGTTTTAGTAATACGGCTGTGCAAAAACTATTAAAGCAAAAACCAGCTCCTCTGACAGTGAAAGGAAATCTAGCACTGATTGAAGCAGGTAACTTAGAAGATGATCTTGAGCGTCTAGCTGATGTAGATTGGATTATTGAAGTAGTAGTTGAAAACTTAGATATTAAAAAGAAATTATTTGAAAAAGTAGACGCTGTTCGTAAACCGGGCTCAATTGTAAGCTCGAATACGTCAGGCATTTCAGTTGAAAAAATGGCAGAAGGTCGTTCAGACGACTTCCAGAAACACTTCTTAGGCACACACTTTTTTAACCCACCACGATATTTAAAACTTCTAGAGGTAATACCGACGAAAGAAACAGATCCACAAGTATTAAGCTTCATGAAACTATTTGGCGAAGACGTTCTTGGAAAAGGCGTTGTTATCGCAAAAGATACACCAAACTTTATTGGAAACCGCATCGGTACGTACGGTTTACTTGTTACTCTTCAAGAGATGGTAAAACGCGGCTATAGCATTGGGGAAGTTGATTCTGTAACAGGCCCACTTATTGGTCGTCCGAAGAGCGCAACGTTCCGTACATTAGATGTTGTCGGTTTAGATACATTCGTACACGTTGCAAATAACGTATATGAAAACGTACAAGAAGAAGAGCGTGATGTATTTAAAGTACCAGCTTTCATGCATGACATGCTTGATAAAAAATGGCTTGGAAGCAAAACAGGTCAAGGCTTCTTCTTAAAACAAGGAAAAGAAATTTTAGAACTAAATCCTGAAACGATGGAATATGAAGCGCGTAAAAAATTAAAAGCTGCATCCGTAGAGTTAAGTAAACAAGAAAAAGGATTAGCGAATAAATTGAAAGCGCTTGTATACGCAAAAGACCGCGCAGGAGAGTTATTATGGAACATCATTACACCAACTCTTTTATACTCTGCAAAACTTCATAAAGAAATTGCTGACGATATCGTTGCAATTGACCAAGCGATGAAGTGGGGCTTCGGCTGGGAGCAAGGGCCGTTTGAAGTTTGGGATGCAATCGGCGTTGAAAAATCTGTTCAAAAGATGGAAGAAAACGGCGTAGTTGTTCCTACTTGGGTGAAAGAAATGTTAGAGAAAGGTTTCACTACTTTCTATAAACATGATAACGGCGATAGCTACTATTACGATAATGGCGAATATAAGCTAATCGAGCGTAATAAAAAAGCAATTTCTCTTAAGCAATTAAAAGCGAAAAATGGTGTATTAAAGAAAAATAGCGGAGCGAGCTTAATTGATTTAGGCGACGGCATCCTTTGCTTAGAGTTCCATTCGAAGAGCAATGCAATTGGTATGGATATTACGCAAATGATTAACTACGCTGTTGATGAAGTAGAAAAGAATTATAAAGGTCTTGTTATCGGTAACCAATCGAAGAACTTCTGCGTTGGTGCGAACCTAGCAATGATCTTAATGGAAGCACAAGACGACAATTACTTTGAAATTGAGTTGGTTGTGAAAAACTTCCAAGATGCAATGACGAAAATTAAGTACTCTTCTAAGCCAGTTGTAGCAGCACCATACGGTATGACGCTTGGCGGAGGTACAGAAGTTTGCTTACCAGCAGCGAGCATTCAAGCTTCTAGTGAAACGTATATGGGCTTAGTAGAAGTTGGTGTTGGCTTAATCCCTGGCGGAGGCGGTAATAAAGAGCTATACATTAAACACTTAAATAAAATGCCAAACGGTGTAGAGTTTGATCTGCAAAAAGTTGCGAATAAAGTGTTCGAATCTGTAGCGATGGCGAAAGTTTCTACATCAGCACAAGAAGCTGTATCGAACAACTTCTTAGGCGATAAAGACGGTATTAGTGTGAATGGTGATCACTTACTATATGATGCGAAACAGAAAGCACTTGCTTTATATGAAGCGGGCTATAAAGCACCGATTCGTAAAAAGATACCAGTTGTTGGTGAAACAGGATATGCAACTCTTGTACTTGGTGCAGAAGCAATGCATTTATCAGGTTACATTTCTGAACATGATCTTCACATTGCGAAGAAACTTGCATATGTCATTGCGGGCGGAAAAGTGCCGTACGGAACAGAAGTTGATGAGCAGTATTTATTAGATGTAGAACGTGAAGCATTTATTAGCTTAGTAAGTGAGATGAAATCACAAGCAAGAATGCAGCACATGCTTGTAAAAGGAAAGCCATTACGTAACTAATAACGAGGGGAGATATCGTTCATGAGAGAAGCTGTCATTGTTGCGGGAGCAAGAACACCAATTGGAAAAGCAAAGAGGGGTTCATTAAAAACAGTTCGTCCTGACGATCTAGGGGCGTTAGTAGTAAAGGAAACGTTAAAGCGTGCAAATTATGAAGGACCAATCGATGATTTAATTTTCGGTTGTGCGATGCCAGAAGCAGAACAAGGTTTAAATATGGCTCGTAATATCGGCGGATTAGCAGGACTTTCTTACGATGTTCCAGCTATTACGATTAACCGTTACTGTTCTTCAGGTTTACAAAGTATCGCTTACGGAGCTGAGCGTATTATGCTTGGTCACTCTGAAGCTGTATTATCAGGCGGAGCAGAATCAATGAGTTTAGTTCCAATGATGGGACACGTTGTTCGTCCGAATAGTCGCCTTGTAGAAGCGGCTCCAGAATATTATATGGGTATGGGACATACAGCAGAGCAAGTTGCTGTGAAATATGGAATTTCTCGTGAAGAGCAAGATGCATTTGCAGTAAGAAGTCATCAACGTGCTGCGAAAGCATTAGCGGCAGGAAACTTTGTTGATGAAACAGTACCTGTAGATGTGACGTTACGCTCGGTTGGATCAAACAATAAACTTCAAGAAGAAACAATCACTTTCGCACAAGACGAAGGTGTAAGAGCAGAGACAACGCTAGACATTTTAGGGAAATTACGTCCAGCATTTAACGTTCGCGGTTCTGTAACAGCTGGTAACTCTTCACAAATGAGTGATGGTGCAGCATCTGTACTATTAATGGATCGCGAAAAAGCAGTGAGCGATGGCATGAAGCCACTTGCGAAATTCCGTTCATTTGCAGTAGCTGGCGTACCACCAGAAGTAATGGGAATCGGCCCAATCGCTGCAATTCCAAAAGCGTTAAAACTAGCTGGCTTAGAGCTATCTGATATTGGCTTATTCGAACTAAATGAAGCATTTGCTTCTCAATCGATCCAAGTTATTCGTGAACTTGGTTTAGATGAAGAAAAAGTAAACGTAAACGGTGGTGCAATCGCACTTGGACATCCACTTGGCTGTACAGGAGCAAAACTAACACTATCTCTTATTCACGAAATGAAACGTCGCAACGAACAATTCGGTATTGTAACAATGTGTATCGGCGGCGGAATGGGAGCAGCGGGAGTATTTGAATTACTTTAAAAAAAGTGGAAGCGGCTCGCTCAGAATGAGAGGGGGATGGAGCTTCAGACGTAGAGGCGTTCTTTGCCTCGCAGGAAGAAGCGAAGCCACCGAACATTCTAGCCGCTGGAACTGGATTAGATAAAAAGTGCAGGTGGCTTGCTCAGAACAGGAGGGCGTTGGAAGCCCTGACGTAGAGGCGCTTTTTGCCTCACAGGAAGGGGTGAAACGACCGACTGTTTTAGCCGCTGGAACTGGATTATAAAAAAATGGAAGCAACAAAGGTTTATAAAAACAAAAGGGAGAGCCAGCTTCTTTCAAAAAGAGAGAAGCGGCTCATGAAAATATGAAGGAGGAAATTTTCATGGAAAAAACAGTAGGAAATGCGGTTAAAGGCGGTAGCTTTTTAGTAGATGAGATTACGATTGATCAAGTGTTTACGCCAGAAGATTTTTCATCTGAGCATAAAATGATTGCTAAAACGACAGAGGACTTTATCGTAAATGAAGTTCTTCCAGAGCTTGAATATTTAGAGCAACATGAGTTTGATCGCTCAGTTCGTCTTTTAAAAGAAGCTGGAGAACTTGGTTTATTAGGCGCTGACGTACCAGAAGAGTACGGCGGAATTGGTCTTGATAAAGTAAGCTCAGCGTTAATCGCAGAGAAGTTCTCTCGCGCTGGTGGCTTTGCAATTACTCACGGTGCTCACGTAGGTATCGGCTCTTTACCAATCGTATTATTCGGTAACGAAGAGCAAAAGAAAAAATATTTACCATTGCTTGCAACTGGTGAAAAATTAGCTGCATACGCATTAACAGAGCCAGGTTCAGGATCTGATGCATTAGGCGCAAAAACAACTGCACGTTTAAATGCAGAAGGTACACATTATGTATTAAACGGTGAAAAACAATGGATTACAAACTCTGCATTCGCTGACGTATTCGTTGTATATGCAAAAATTGATGGCGAGCACTTCTCAGCATTTATCGTAGAGAAAGACTACGCTGGCGTATCTACAAGCCCAGAAGAAAAGAAAATGGGTATTAAATGTTCTTCAACTCGTACGTTAATTTTAGAAGATGCGTTAGTACCGAAAGAAAACTTACTTGGCGAAATCGGTAAAGGTCATATTATCGCATTCAACATTTTAAATATCGGTCGTTATAAATTAGGTGTTGGTACAGTTGGATCTGCGAAACGTGCAGTAGAAATTTCAGCACAATATGCAAACCAACGTCAACAGTTCAAACAACCAATCGCTCGCTTCCCATTAATTCAAGAGAAACTTGCGAATATGGCAGCAAAAACATATGCAGCTGAAAGCTCTGTATATCGTACAGTAGGTTTATTCGAAAGCCGCATGAGCACATTATCTGAAGAAGAAGTAAAAGACGGTAAAGCAGTAGCAGCTTCTATCGCTGAATATGCAATCGAGTGCTCTTTAAACAAAGTATTCGGTTCTGAAGTATTAGACTATACAGTAGATGAAGGTGTTCAAATTCACGGTGGTTACGGATTTATGGCAGAATACGAGATTGAAAGAATGTACCGCGATTCTCGTATTAACCGTATTTTCGAAGGGACGAACGAAATTAACCGCCTAATCGTACCAGGTACGTTCTTACGTAAAGCGATGAAGGGTGAATTACCACTTCTTCAAAAAGCACAAAAATTACAAGAAGAGTTAATGATGATGATGCCAGAAGAAGTAGGCGATGAGCCATTGGCACTTCAAAAATATTTAGTAAGTAACGCGAAGAAAATCGGCTTAATGGTAGCTGGATTAGCAGCTCAAAAATATGGTAAAGCATTAGATAAAGAGCAAGAAATTCTTGTGAATATCGCTGACATCGTAAGCAACCTATACGCAATGGAATCAGCTGTTCTTCGTACAGAAAAAGCGATCAAAACAACTGGTCTTGAAAAGAATAAACAAAAAGTGTTATACACTGAAGTATTCTGCCAAGAAGCATTCAACGAAATTGAAGCAGATGCGAAAGAAACACTTATCGCAGTTGAAAACGGCGACATGCTGCGCATGATGTTATCATCATTACGTAAATTAACTCGCCACACACCACTTAACGTAATTCCGAAGAAACGTGAAATCGCTGCGAAAATTTTAGAAGATGAGCGTTACACAGTTTAATATCTTTAAAGAACAGTAGTCGTTTATACGGCTACTGTTCTTTTTTTTTGAAAAAAAGAAATTTTTTAGTGACACGAAACTAATACCATTAGTATAATGAAACTAATGGTATTAGTTTTCGTGAAAAGGGAGATGGAAATATGAGAATGATACATGAACAAACGGTATATCAATTGTCATTTTTGCCAAGAGTGTTTCCTGTGAATTGTTACTTTGTGGAGGAAGAAGATGGTTTAACTTTAATTGATGCGGCTTTGCCATATAGCGCAAAAAGTATTTTACAGGCGGCTGAGAAAATAGGAAAACCAATTACTAAGATTGTATTAACACATGCGCATGATGATCACATAGGTGCATTAGACGCATTAAAGGAAGTACTCCCTCATGTTCCAGTCTATATTTCTAAGCGGGACGCAAAGCTGTTAGAAGGAGATACGACGTTACAAAAGGATGAACCAAATATACCGATAAAAGGCGGTGTACCTAAAAAGGTAAAAACGGTACCTGATGTTTTATTAGAAGATGGCGACCGAGTTGGATCGCTTCTTGCGATTATGACACCGGGACATACGCCAGGATCCATGTCGTTTCTTGATGTACGAAATAAAGCTCTTATTGTTGGGGATGCATTTCAAACAAGAGGAGGTATGGCTGTTTCGGGACAAATGAAATTTTGGTTTCCGTTTCCTGCGATGGCAACGTGGAGTAAAGAAATATCATTACAAAGTGCAGAGAAGTTAAGCGAATATGAGCCTTCCTTACTTGCGGCAGGGCATGGGGAAATGATAAAGGATCCAGGGACTGTCATAGAGCTTGCTATTAAGGAAGCGAAACGGAATATAGAAAGTAAGAAAGAGGGTTAATTTATGTCACCGAGAATCGGACTTACATTACAGAAAATTGTAGAAACAGCTGCAGAAATTGCAGATACAAATGGAATACAAGAAGTAACGTTAGCTTCATTAGCACAAAGGTTAGGGATACGTTCGCCCTCACTATATAATCATGTAAAAGGGTTACAAGATGTACGGAAAAATCTTGGTATTTACGGAATAAAACAGCTGCATAACAAACTGGAAGAAGCGGCCGAGGATAAACGTATGGATGAAGCAATTCATGCATTAGGAGAAGCGTATGTAGCATTTGTCCGAAAACATCCTGGACTATATGAAGCAACTTTTTTACGAGATGAAGAAGTAAGAAAAGCAGGTGACGGAATTGTAAAGCTTTGTCTTCAAGTATTACAACAGTATGGCTTAGAAGGAGAGAATGCACTTCATGCGACACGCGGATTCAGAAGTATTTGTCATGGATTTGCTTCGATTGAACAGCAAGGCGGATTTGGTTTGCCGTTAGATCTAGATATAAGTTTACATGTATTGTTGGAAACGTTTATTAAAGGGTTACGTGAATAAGAAGCAAGGTAAACAAAAACCTTAGAAGTGATTCTAAGGTTTTTTAGTGCATATGATTCGAAAAGAATGGTAGGCTTTTTCTTATGAAATGATATTATTTTGCAGGTTTGAAAAATGTATATATCGCTAAGAAAAAGCAAACGAAACTGAATACGATGGGGTCTTGATAGGGACTAGGCTCAGAGCCCTTCTGGATTTCTGTAAGGAAGTCATGTGTTTTCATGTTCATTGCTCCTTTAACTAATAAGTTTTATATGATGCGAGGATTATGGTGGATAGGAAGTGTTTTTTGAAATTTCATATAATAATTATTGCATAGTAATCCTATTCCTAAAACTATAAAATATAAAGTTTTCATAATATGTAAAATTGCATATATTTTGTATGCACGTGAAAAAGTTAATTCATGTATACAATCAAAAAATAGCTAAATACTAACAGTGAACGAATAAAGAAAGGTAGGAGTATTCCATGCAAAATTTAACAGAGCTTGAAGTAGAAAACTTACGTCATTTAATTGGTGGACATGCAACAATTATTAACAAGTTGGAGCAGTATGCACAAACGTGTACAGATCCACAATTGAAACAAATGTTACAAAAGGATGCGCAAGATGCACGAAATACGAAGCAACAATTAATGACTTTTTTAGGATAGGAGGAAGCGGAACATGAATGAAAAAGATATGGTAAATGATTATTTAGCAGGATTAAATGCAAGTTTAACAAGCTATGCAAATTATATTGCTCAGTCTGATAATGAGCAGTTACATCAAACGTTAATTCAAATTCGTAATCAAGATGAGATGCGCCAACGTAATATGTATGAGTACGCAAAGCAAAAAAGTTATTACAAACCGGCAGCACCTGCGAATCCAATGATTGTGCAGCAATTAAAAAGTCAATTAAGTGCGGAATAACGGGATGACAAAAAACGGGCGAATGAAGTCGCTCGTTTTTTGTTTTGAGCATGTCAATAAATATAAAATAAATATTTTTCCAGTTGTAACAAATATGACGAAAATGGAATATAACAATTCACAAAAAGGACAAATACTTTGTTCAATATTTCACAAAGTATCCATGGTTTCTATCGTGGGAACCTCTATAATTAGGAGTGTAAAGAGCAAAAGAAATAGATTATATGATCAATTAGGAGAGATTGCTATGAAAAGACATACAAGAAAAATTGCAATTATCGGTACTGGATTAGTTGGATCAAGTTGTGCGTATTCCATTGTAAATCAAGGGATTTGCGAAGAGCTATTATTAATTGATATAAATCATGAACGTGCAGTTGGGGAAGCAATGGATTTATCACATTGCATTAACTTTACAAATACAAGAACAAAAGTATATGCAGGAAGCTATGAAGACTGCAAAGATATGGACATTGTTATTATTACAGCAGGGCCAGCACCAAAACCTGGACAAAGTCGCTTAGATACTTTAGGAGCGAGTGCGAAGATTATGGAAAGTGTTGTTGGCGGCGTAATGGAAAGTGGATTTGATGGTATTTTCTTACTTGCATCGAACCCAGTTGATATTATTACATATGAAGTGTGGAAATTATCTGGATTACCTAGAAATCGCGTAATCGGTACTGGTACATCACTAGATTCTTCTCGCTTAAGAACAATTTTATCTGAAATGCTACATGTAGACCCTCGTAGTATCCATGGGTATTCATTAGGAGAACATGGTGATTCTCAAATGGTTGCTTGGTCTCATGTAACTGTTGGTGGAAAGCCAGTTCTGCAAATTTTAGAAGAACAAAAAGAACGATTTGGTGAAATAGATTTAGATGAAATTGTTGAGAAGACTGCAAAAGCTGGCTGGGAAATTTATAAACGTAAAGGAACTACTTATTACGGGATTGGAAATTCTCTAGCATATATTGCGAGTTCAATCTTTAATGATGATCACCGTGTCATTGCTGTATCAGCCATTTTAGATGGTGAGTACGGTGAATATGATATTTGTACAGGAGTACCAGCTATTATTACTAGAGACGGTATAAGAGAAGTTGTAGAACTCAATTTAACAGAGGATGAAGAATCTCGATTCGCAAAATCAAACGATATTTTACGTGATTATATGAAAACAATTGGTTACTAACTTATAGGAGAAGGTGAAACAAATGAAGGAATATATAATGTCTCGTGTATTTAAAGCATCTGCTGGAATCGCACAAGGTATTTTCGTATCCCTCGGAATTGGTTTACTGATCGAAAATATAGGAAGAATTGTTGATATACCATTACTTATTACAATCGGAGTTGTTGCAAAATCCCTTATGGCACCGGCGATTGGTGCCGGCATTGCTTTTATGCTCGGTGCAAACGGTCTTGTAATCTTCTCGGCGATGGTAGCCGGAGCAATTGGTGCCGGATCCATCTCAATTACTGAAGCTGGTCTAATTATTAAAACAGGTGAGCCAATCGGTGCATTATTAACAGCAACTTTAGCTGTATATATTGGTAAACGTTTAAGCGGAAAAACTGCGTTAGATATGATGCTCGTTCCATTTGCAGCAATATTAGGTTCTGGTTTAGTTGGTATTTGGTTATCTCATAATATTACTCCTGTTTTAAATGCAGTTGGAGCGTTTATTAAAGATAGCTCGGCTGGTAGCCCGTTTATCGCTTCTATCGTCATTGCAGTAGTTTGGGGGCTATTACTTATCTCTCCAGCTTCATCAGCTGCGTTAGCAATTGCACTTAGCTTAGACGGTGTTGCAGGTGGTGCTGCTCTTGCCGGATGCGTCGCTCAGTTTATCGGATTCTCTGTCATCTCAGCGAAAGAAAACAATTTAGGTGGCATATTGGCTCAAGCACTTTGTACTCCGAAAGTACAGTTGCCAAATATCACTAAAAACCCAATGATTCTCGTTCCAACTGTCGTCGCCAGTGCTATAGTCGGTCCAGTATCAGCATTAATTTTCCAACTGGAAGCAGGAAAGGAAATTGCAGGTCTTGGATTAAGTTCTCTTATCGCACCAATTAATTTAATTTCCAGCCAAGGGTGGGAAGTTCTCCCGGCGATGGTAATTACTTATATCGTCATTCCAGTAGCTGTTTCTTATATACTTTACATTGCTCTTAAAAAAGCAGGTCGTATTCACTCTGGTGATATGACTGTACCGCAATCTTAAGTTGAAAATCTCCTTACTAATAGATAAAAGCAGACTGAGAAGCCACAGTCTGCTTTTTTGTCATGCTACATTCTATGATTTTGTTTTACTGGAACTCTTATCGGTTCTTTGGCCAATAAGAGCTGAACGCCGAAGTAAAGTATGCTTGCAAGCGTCATTCCAGAAACGGCATCTACAAAGGCATGCTGCTTCGTAAATAGCGTTGATAAAATAATAAGTGTACCGAAGAAAGTAAGGATGTAATATTCAAAAGCATGCTGTTCTCTACGCTTAAAGGCAGCTAACATAATTACAAATGTAGTAAGAACGTGAATGCTAGGAAAACAGTTTACAGGTTGATCGATACTATAAATATAGCGAACTAGTTCAGAAAATACATCTGTCCCAACGACAGTCGGACGCGGTACAGTTGTTTGCCAAAAATAATAAATAGAAAAACAAGCAAGCTTTCCAAAAATAATACTACTTAAAGTGACATAATATTGCTTTCGGTCTGCAAAGCAGTAATAAATAAGTGCGCCGTATAAGTATGGAAACCAAAGTAAATAAGGAATAATAAATGCTTTTACAAATGGAATCCAATCATCTACTACAGTTGTAACGTCTACTGCGTGAACAGTCGATTTATTTAATACGTCGTAAAGGGGACTTACGAGTACGAGTAGAAGTATATAACTTAACGGAAGAAAAGATGAAAGTTTAAATTTCTTCATGTTGATCTCCTATGTTTAGTAATGTAAGTAAATTCAATTGATTATAATATAGAAACGTGAATTGGGCTATCGATTTTACTTACATTTTCTTGAATTAACCTTACGTTTTTGTCACTTGACTAAAAAGAAGGGAAGGGTGCTAAATGAAGCGTTTATCGTATTTCTTATTTTTTATATTGATATGCCTAGTCGGTGCTGGGTGTGCAAAGGATAAAGAAGGAGAGAAATTAGAATATAACGGAAGAGCACTCGTAATTGGAGTTGTTGGAGAAAAGCCGAAAGATACGTTTAGGAATGTAAAGTTTGAGGAAATGAAGTTAGAGGCACTGGAAAAGAAATCTAAGGAAGTGGATGGTTTTCTAATAATGAAAGATCACTTTCAAGAAGCCTCAACAGAGCAGTATAAAAATGTATTTTCATCGCTAAAGAAACCAGTGTTTTTTATCGGTTTACAAGATAAATTATATTCAATTTTTATTACAAAAGGGATAGAGTATAACAGTGCACGAAAAGATGTAAATGCGATGTATACGCAAGGTTTTGCGAATATCGGAAGTGGTGAAGGGCAACAATGGGCAATTGGTTTATCAAATGGTGGAAACACAGAAGAAAGTATTCATAATATGTATATCGTAGTATTTCAAACAATTGCAGATTATTTGAATAGATGATGAAGGAGCCTGTAAAAGAGGCTTCTTATTTTTTTAAATAAACGTTTGTTTAAGCTGTATGTTCGGTAGGAAAGAAACCGATGTAACTCAAGGGTTAACAAAGAGAAATGGAGAATTAATCAAACGTTTGTTTAAGCTGTATGTTCGGTAGGAAGAAACTCCTGTAGTTCAAAGGTTAAGAAAGAAAAATGGAGAATTAATCAAACGCTTGTTTAAGATATATGTTTGGTGCAGAATCTAAAAAATTTATATATTTATTTTTTTCTTAACAAATGGCGGAAAAATAAGAAAAATTCGCAGGATTATTAAAAATTATCACGAAATAAGTAAAAGTTTAGCGAATAATGGTTTGAAATAATAAAACGTTTTCTATATGATAAAGGTAAAGGTTAGTAAAAAAGTAGGTGAATTTATGACAGTAACATTTTATTCATATCCAAAGTGTGGCACATGTCAAAAGGCAAAGAAATGGTTTGAGGCAAACGATGTAGCATATGAGATGATTCATATTGTTGAAAATCCACCATCAAAAGAAGATTTACGTAATTTACATAAAAAAAGTGAATTACCATTAAAAAAATTCTTTAATACAAGTGGAATGCGTTACCGTGAACTTGGTCTAAAAGATAAGTTGAAAGATGCAAGCGAAGACGAAATGTATGAGCTTTTAGCATCGGATGGCATGTTGATTAAACGTCCAATTGTAACAGATGGAACGAATGTAACACTTGGTTTTAACGAAGAGCAGTTTGAAAGTGTGTGGAAAAAGTACCAATAAGGTATTTTTACATAATTAATACATTCACTGGAGGTACAGTCATGAGCATTCCAAATAATTTACGTTACTCTGAAGAACACGAATGGGTAAAAACTGAAGGTAATGAAGTTGTTATCGGTATCACTCACTTTGCACAAGGTGAGCTAGGCGATATCGTATTCGTTGAACTTCCTGAAGTAGGTGCAACAATCGAAGCTGACGAGCCATTCGGAAGCGTAGAATCTGTTAAAACAGTTTCTGAGTTATACGCACCTGTAAGCGGTAAAGTTGTAGCAGTAAACGAAGAATTAAGTGACCAACCAGAACTTGTTAACGAATCTCCATACGAGGGTGCATGGATGGTTAAAGTTGAACTTTCTGATGCAAGCCAAGTTGAGAAGTTATTAACTGCAGAAAAATATGCAGAAATGACAAACCAAGACTAATTATAGTCGACTAAAGGACAGCCTTTGTGCTGTCCTTTTTTATTTTGTGTGAAATAATGAAATTCAAGTTATATGTAAATAAATAAGTTATTATGAGAAAAACTGTTTTGTGGTAAGGTTTCATAAGTCTTCACAATCTGAACGAGCCGCTTGCGCTTTTCATTGTCTAGCTCCAGCGGCTAAATTGTTCGGTGGCTTCGCTTCTTCCTGCAAGGCCAAAAGCGCCTTTACGTCAGAAGCTCCATCCCCCTCACAATCTGAATGAGCCGCTTGCGCTTTTCTTTTGCAAAAATAAACAGGAAACAACATGAAAATAACGAATATACTATATACTAAGTTCAAGGTTATATAGTATATGGTGATCGGGTGATGACATATGATTTATGTAGAAAAAGTCATTATTGTAGAAGGTACATCAGATAGAAGAAAGATTGAATCTATTATTCGTGAACCGGTGGAAATTGTTTGTACAAATGGTACAATTGGTTTGTCGAAAATGGATGAGCTCGTTGATCAGTTTTTTGATAAGGAAGTGTATGTGCTAGTGGATGCTGATGATGCTGGAGAAAAGTTAAGGAAACAATTTCGAAAAGAATTTCCGCAAGCCGAGCATATCTATATTGATCGCTCGTACCGAGAAGTGGCAACTGCGCCATCTACACACTTAGCAAATGTATTATGGGGAGCCGACATTGACGTTTATACAGAATATTTACGGTAAGGAATGATAGAAGTGATTGATTGGACAGGAGCCGAAGCTACAGCCCTAATAGAGAACGAAGAAAAAACAGTATTATATGTATATACTCCAATGTGTGGAACATGCCAATTAGCAAAAAAGATGTTAACAGTCGTTGAGATGACAATTGAAGGCCTCAAAATTGGGATGTTAGATTTAAATTATGCTCCGTATTTAGCGAAAGAGTATGGGATTGAAAGTGTACCTTGTTTACTTGTTTTTGAAAATGGGACACTGATGAAGAAGATATACGCATTTCATTCGGTTGAATATTTATATACGGAATTAAAGTAGGCGGCAAAATTTTTGCCGCCTCGACATATTTCTTGGGAAATATGTCGAGATGCAGGGTGGATACAGTATTTGTCGAGCGAAAATAACAGGATTGCTCTTTAGTGAGAGGGAATGGTATGTAATAGAAAGTGATATGAAGGATGTGATTTAGGGTGAGATTATATTCTTTGCTTCAATCATTTGTAAATTACGCTAATGGTCAATATCATTTAGAACCGCTTTTAAGACAGGAAGAAAAAACTGTTAATTTTCGCTTTGGAGATGAAAGTTGTTCGTTACAAATTTCAAGAGATTATATAGAGCTGGTACATGAGGAAAGAGGAACGGAACAAATCATTTGCTTAGATGAAAAGGATATAGAACAATTGGTGAATGGAAATGTACGATTGCAAATGTTAATGAACGATGGACGTGTACAATATTCAGGAACGTACCGAACGATGTTATTAGTGGAATCGATGTTTCATATATGTAAACCGATGTCAGTAGGTGCTTAAAATTCTGAAGTTTCATTTTTTGCGAAAATTTCTGTTGACATGGTTTGTATATATTGATACAATTCAAGTCATAAAATATAGACAATTTCATAAATTACAAATCAGACGAAAATGTAATCTGATTTCTCTTATCAAGAGAGGTGGAGGGACTGTGCCCTGTGAAGCCCGGCAACCGTCAACTTATGTTGAAATGGTGCCAATTCCTGCAAAGCAAATGCTTTGAGAGATGAGAGAGAGGGATAATGTTGTTATATACGCATATAAACCTTTCTGCTTCTCTAAAGCGGAAAGGTTTTTTTATTGTTTGAATGTGGAGGACATTCAAATAATAAAAGTAGTGATAACGGTGGACTACACGCATTAAACATAAAAAATTGCGGAGTCGATCTAAACAAAAAGGGGTGAACATCATGATTTTATTAGAGAACGTAAAGAAAATATATAAGGCGAAAAGCGGTGATGTCACTGCTGTAGATAACGCCAATTTAAAAATAGAAAAAGGTGAAATATTTGGTGTTATTGGATATAGCGGCGCTGGGAAAAGTTCTTTAATCAGATTGTTTAATCAGTTAGAGAAACCGACTTCTGGTCAAATTACAATTGCGAATCGTGTTATATCAGCAATTACAGGAAGTGAACTTCGTAAGGCAAGGCAAGAAATCGGAATGATTTTTCAGCACTTCAACTTACTTTGGTCACGAACTGTACGTGAAAATATAGAGTTTCCACTTGAAATTGCAGGTGTTGATAAAGCGCAGAGAAGAAAACGTGTTGATGAATTAATTCATCTCGTTGGATTAGAAGGGAGAGGAGACGCGTACCCATCTCAGCTGAGCGGAGGACAAAAGCAACGCGTCGGGATTGCAAGAGCTTTAGCTAACAATCCACAAGTGCTTTTATGTGATGAAGCAACGTCAGCTCTTGATCCAGAAACGACAGATCAAATTTTGGATTTACTATTAGACATTAATAAGCGCCTTGGTTTAACAATTGTACTCATTACACATGAGATGCACGTGATTCGAAAGATATGTAACCGAGTAGCGGTAATGGAGAGAGGAAAGATTGTAGAAACGGGTCCAGTACTTGATGTATTCCGTAATCCGAAGCAAGATATTACGAAACGATTTGTACAGCAGTTAACAGATTCTGAAGATACAAATGAAACAATTGAAAGTTTAATTGAAAAATATCCAGATGGAAAAGTAATTCGTTTGCAGTTTATCGGTGAGGCTGTAGAAAGACCAGTGCTTCAACGATTAATGCAACGCAGTGATATAGAAGTTAGCATTTTGCAAGGAAATATTGCACAAACGAATAACGGTTCTTACGGTAGTTTAGTTGTTCATTTAAATGGTGAGGAAACAGCGATCCAGCAAGCAATAGAAGGAATTCATCAAGATCAAGTAGAGCTGGAGGTGATTGCACATGGATAAGTTACTCGCAAATGTTGATTGGAATCAAATGTTAGAAGCAACTGGTGAAACGTTATATATGACGGCAATCGCAGCTCTTGCGACATTTGTTTTAGGACTAATTTTAGGATTGCTACTCTTCATGACAGCGAAAGATAATTTATGGGAAAACAAATCAATTAATACGGTGATTGGAGCATTCGTAAATATATTCCGCTCTATACCGTTCATCATTTTAATTATTTTATTAATCCCATTCACAAAGATTCTTCTTGGAACAATTCTTGGAGCAAGTGCAGCTTTGCCGGCTTTAATTATTGGAGCGGCACCATTCTATGCGAGAATGGTTGAAATTGCACTTCGCGAAATTGATAAAGGTGTAATTGAAGCTTCAAAAGCAATGGGAGCAAAAACAAGCACAATTATTTTGAAAGTGTTAATTCCAGAATCATTACCAGCATTAGTATCTGGTATTACGGTTACGACAATTGCTTTAGTAGGCTATACAGCAATGGCGGGAGTTGTTGGTGCTGGTGGCCTTGGAACACTTGCTTACTTAGAAGGATTCCAGAGAGGGAATAACGATGTAACAATCGTTGCGACAATTTGTGTATTACTAGTTGTATTTTTAATCCAGTGGATTGGTGATAGTTTAACGACTCGAATAGATAAACGATAATAAAAACGGGAGGATATTTTAAATGAAAAAATTATTACTTACGGCACTTATTTCAACTTCAATTTTTGGGTTAGCTGCTTGTGGCGGGAAAGATAAAGATGAAAAGAAACTTGTTGTTGGTGCTTCTAACGTACCGCATGCTGAAATTTTAGAAAAAGCAAAACCGTTACTTGAGAAAAAAGGAATTGAATTAGAAGTGAAAAAATTCCAAGATTACGTGTTGCCAAATAAATCGTTAGCGGATAAGGATTTAGATGCAAACTACTTCCAGCACATTCCGTATTTAGAAAAAGAAATTAAAGATAAAAAATATGATTTTGAAATAGCAGGGAAAATTCATATTGAACCAATTGGTGTATATTCTCAAAAATATAAGAGCTTAAAAGAACTTCCAGACGGGGCGACAATCATTATGAGTAATTCCGTTACTGACCATGGACGTGGTTTAGCAATTTTACAAAAAGAAGGCATTTTAAAAATTAAAGATGGAGTAGATCCAGTTAGTGCAACTCCAAAAGATATTGCAGATAACCCGAAAAACTTAAAGTTCAAAACGGATATTGAGCCAGGTTTGTTACCACAAGTGTATAACAATAAAGAAGGCGACGCTGTTTTAATTAACTCAAACTATGCAATTGATGCAAAATTAAATCCAGAAAAAGATGCAATTGCAATTGAAGGTGATGATTCTCCATATGCAAACGTAGTAGTGGTGCGTAAAGGTGATAAAGATAAAAAGGCGATTAAAGAGCTAGTAGAAGTATTGCATTCAAAAGAAATTCAAGACTTTATTACTAAAGAATATAAAGGTGCTGTACTTCCGATAAGTGAATAAATATAAGGAAAGGACTGGTAATTTTCCAGTTCTTTTTTCTTTATATAAATAAGAAGAAAGGTGTATCATAGAAAGATGTAAATGAAATACTTATATACATTTGTAAAAAAATTGTTACTTTTTTTCGTCGTTTGCGATATCATTTTATTTGATATAAGATTAGAATGAGAATAAAATGAGAATATGAACGTTTTAGGAATTTTTAAAATGTATATATAGGATTAATGGAGGTATTGAGATGGCTGGTTCTACATTAACGGTTAAAGACTTACACGTATCAATTGATGGCAAAGAAATTTTAAAGGGTGTAAACCTTGAAGTAAAAGGTGGAGAAATCCACGCAATTATGGGACCTAACGGAACAGGTAAATCAACTTTATCTTCTGCAATTATGGGTCACCCAAAGTATGAAGTAACAGAAGGTAGCATCATCATCGACGGTGAAGATGTATTAGAAATGGAAGTAGATGAGCGCGCACAAGCGGGTCTATTCCTAGCAATGCAATATCCAAGTGAAATTAGCGGAGTAACAAACGCTGACTTCTTACGTTCTGCAATTAACGCACGTCGTGAAGAAGGCGATGAAATTTCTCTTATGAAATTTATCCGTACATTAGATAAAAACATGGAATTCCTAGAAATGGATCCAGAAATGGCACAACGTTATTTAAACGAAGGTTTCTCTGGTGGAGAGAAAAAACGTAACGAAATTCTTCAATTAATGATGATTGAGCCAAAAATCGCAATCTTAGATGAAATCGACTCAGGTCTTGATATCGATGCATTAAAAGTTGTATCTAAAGGTATTAACGAAATGCGCGGCGAAGAGTTCGGTTGCCTAATGATTACGCATTACCAACGTTTATTAAACTACATCACTCCAGACTTCGTTCACGTTATGATGAACGGTCGTATCGTTAAATCTGGTGGCCCTGAGCTTGCACAACGTCTAGAAGCTGAAGGTTACGACTGGATTAAAAAAGAATTAGGTATTGAAGACGAAACAACAGAGCAAGAAGCGTAAGAGAGGAGCATAAACATGACAATCGGTACATTACCTTTCGATCAAGAAACAATCCGTCAACGCGCAAGCGAAGTAAACGAAGCTGCTTGGTTGACTGAGTTCCGCTTACAAGCTCTTGCACAAGCAACTGAACTTCCAATGCCAACGCCTGATAAAACGAAAATTGACAAATGGGACTTTATCGGAAAAGGCGACGCTGCTAAGCAAGAGCCTGTAAGTTCTTTAACTGAACTTCCAGAAGCAGTGAAAAACTTAATCGATGAAAATAACAGCGTATTAGTGCAACGTACTGGTACAACTGCATTCGTTTCTTTAGCAGACGAAGCAAAAGAAAAAGGTGTTATTTTTACAGACATTGTAACAGCAGCAACTGAGCATGCTGAACTAGTACAAAAGTACTTAATGAAAGACGGCGTGAAAGTAGACGAGCATCGTCTAACTGCACTTCATGCTGCATTAATCAACGGTGGTGCATTCGTATATGTTCCGAAAAACGTTGTTCTTGAAACTCCACTTCAAGCTGTATTCTTAGTAGACGGCGAAGAAGCTAACGTATATAACCACGTACTATTCGTAGCTGATGCGAACAGTACTGCAACTTATGTAGAAAATTATGTTGCAAATGAAAATGCTAAAGGTATTGCAAATATCGTAGCAGAAGTAATCGTGGAACAAGGCGCACAAGTGAAATTCGGTGCGGTTGATCTATTAGCAAAAGACGTAACAACTTACGTTAACCGCCGCGGCGTTGTAGGACGCGACGGCCGTATTGATTGGGCTCTAGGCCTTATGAATGACGGAAACACAATTTCAGAGAACGTTACGAACTTAATGGGCGACGGTTCATATGCTGATACGAAAACAGTAACAATTGGCCGTGGTAACCAAACACAAAACTTTACAACTAAAGTTGTTCACTTCGGTAAACATTCTGAAGGTTGGATTTTAAAACACGGTGTACAAAAAGATAGTGCAACATCTATCTTTAACGGAATTGGTAAAATTGAACACGGTGCATCTAAGTCAAATGCACAACAATCTTCTCGCGTTCTTATGTTAGATGAAAAAGCTCGCGGTGATGCAAACCCAATTCTTTTAATCGACGAAGATGATGTAATGGCAGGTCACGCAGCTTCAGTAGGTCGCGTAGATCCAGTCCAACTATACTACTTGATGAGCCGTGGTATTCCAAAACGCGAAGCAGAACGTTTAGTCATCCATGGATTCTTAGCACCTGTAGTTAATGAGCTTCCAATTGAAGGAGTAAAGGCACAGCTTGTTGAGGTAATTGAAAGGAAAGTTCGCTAATGAATATTCATGAAATACGCAAACAGTTTCCAATTCTTGATCAAAAAGTGAACGGCAAACAACTTGTTTATTTCGATAGTGCAGCAACTTCTCAAAAACCAATTCAAGTCATTGAAACGTTAGAACGTTACTATAAAGAATATAATTCTAACGTGCATCGCGGTGTTCATACGCTCGGTACGAAAGCTACCGACGCGTATGAAGGTGCACGTGAGAAAGTTCGCAAGTTTATCAATGCGAAATCAATGGAAGAGATTATTTTCACACGCGGAACGACAACTGCATTAAATACAGTAGCAGCTAGCTATGGTCTTGAAAATGTAAAAGAAGGCGATGAAATCGTTATTTCTTACATGGAGCACCATAGTAACATCATTCCGTGGCAACAAGTTGCGAAGAAAACTGGCGCGACTTTGAAATACCTTCCGCTTCAACCAGACGGTACAATTTCTTTAGAAGATGTTCGTCAAACTGTTACACCGAATACAAAAATCGTTTCTATTATGCAAGTATCAAACGTACTTGGAACGATTAACCCTGTAAAAGAAATTGGAGCAATCGCACACGAAAACGGCGCAATTATGGTCGTTGACGGTGCACAAAGTACACCTCACATGAAAGTGGATGTACAAGATTTAAACTGTGATTTCTATGCATTATCTGCTCATAAGATGTGCGGACCTACAGGTATCGGCGTATTATATGGTAAGAAAGAATTGCTAAACAATATGGAGCCAATTGAATTTGGTGGTGAAATGATTGATTTCGTAGATTTACAAGAATCTACTTGGAAAGAGCTTCCGTGGAAGTTTGAAGCAGGTACACCGATTATCGGTAATGCAATCGGACTTGGTGCGGCAATTGATTTCCTAGAAGAAATCGGTCTTCATAATATTGAAAAGCATGAGCATGAATTAGCGCAATACGCTTTAGAAAGACTATCAGAAGTAGATGGCGTTACAATTTATGGTCCAAAGCATCGCGCTGGTCTTGTTACATTTAATATTGAAGACGTACATCCTCACGATGTAGCGACTGTATTAGATGTAGAAGGCATTGCAGTTCGCGCAGGACATCACTGTGCACAACCGCTTATGAAGTGGCTAAAAGCTTCTTCAACAGCACGTGCGAGCTTCTATTTATATAATACAAAAGAAGAAATTGATACATTTGTTGACTCGCTAATCAAGACAAAGGAGTATTTCACAAATGTCATTTAATAATTTAGATACGTTATATCGTCAAGTTATTATGGATCATTATAAAAATCCTCGTAACCATGGCGTATTAGAAGATAGTGTTACCGTTAACTTGAACAATCCAACTTGCGGCGATCGTATTCAACTTACGATGAAAGTAGAAGAAGGTATTGTGCAAGAGGCGAAGTTTGAAGGCGAAGGATGTTCAATCTCAATGTCTTCAGCTTCAATGATGACACAAGCAGTAAAAGGTAAGAAAATTGAAGAAGCACTTCAGCTTTCGAAAATTTTCTCTGACATGATGCTAGGAAAAGAGTACGATGACAGCATCGATTTAGGAGATATTGAAGCATTACAAGGCGTATGCAAGTTCCCTGCACGTATTAAATGTGCAACATTAGCGTGGAAAGCGTTAGAAAAGGGCTTAAACGAAGATAAGTAATGTTAAAGGTTCCTAAAAACGAGGTTATCTAAGGAGGGACACACCAACATGGCGAAGCAACTGCCAGATATCGGCGATTATAAATATGGTTTCAAAGACAAAGACGTTTCGATTTTCCGTGCTGGACGCGGTTTAACAAAAGAAATCGTTGAAGAAATTTCACGTATGAAAGAAGAACCACAGTGGATGTTAGACTTCCGTTTAAAATCACTGGATAAGTTCTACGAAATGCCAATGCCACAATGGGGCGGCGACTTAAACGACTTAGATTTCGATGAAATTACGTACTACGTAAAACCATCTGAGAAATCTGAGAAGTCTTGGGATGAAGTACCTGATGAAATTAAAGCAACATTTGATAAATTAGGTATTCCAGAAGCTGAGCAAAAATATTTAGCTGGTGTATCTGCACAGTACGAATCTGAAGTTGTATACCACAACATGAAAGAAGACCTAGAAGCTCTAGGAATCGTCTTCAAAGATACAGATAGCGCATTAAAAGAGAACGAAGATATTTTCCGTGAACATTTCGGAAAAGTAATCCCACCAACAGACAACAAATTCTCTGCATTAAACTCTGCAGTTTGGTCTGGTGGATCATTCATCTACGTTCCAAAAGGTGTTAAAGTTGATACACCACTTCAAGCGTATTTCCGTATTAACTCTGAAAATATGGGACAATTCGAGCGTACGCTTATCATCGTAGACGAAGGCGCACACGTACACTACGTAGAAGGTTGTACAGCACCTGTTTACACTACTAACTCACTTCACAGTGCGGTAGTAGAAATCATCATTAAAAAAGATGCTTATTGCCGTTATACAACAATCCAAAACTGGGCGAACAACGTATACAACCTAGTTACAAAACGTGCGGTTTGTGAAGAAAACGCAACGATGGAATGGATTGACGGTAACATCGGATCTAAATTAACGATGAAATACCCAGCAGTTATCTTAAAAGGCGAAGGCGCTCGTGGTTTAACATTATCTATCGCGATTGCTGGTAAAGGCCAACACCAAGATGCTGGTGCGAAAATGATTCACTTAGCACCAAACACGTCTTCAACAATCGTTTCTAAATCGATTGCGAAGCATGGTGGTAAAGTAACTTACCGTGGTATCGTACACTTCGGACCAAAAGCGAAAAACTCTCGCTCTAACATCGAGTGTGACACGTTAATCATGGATAACCAATCTACATCTGATACAATTCCTTACAACGAAATCAAAAACGATTACGTTTCACTTGAGCACGAAGCGAAAGTATCTAAAGTATCAGAAGAACAATTATTCTACCTAATGAGCCGTGGTATTTCTGAGCAAGAAGCTACAGAAATGATCGTAATGGGCTTCATTGAACCATTCACTCGCGAACTTCCAATGGAATACGCAGTTGAAATGAACCGCCTAATCAAGTTTGAGATGGAAGGTTCTATTGGTTAAATAGAAATGCGGAGCCGACTGTTCAGACCCGTTGGCTAAGGTTCTTTCGCACAGAAGATGCTTTTTATCTTCTCGTGCGGAAGGTTCTTAGACATGAGGGTCTAGGAGGCAAAGCTGGATAATATATGCATGAAGAAAGCGCCCTGCTGTGCAGGGCGCTTTTTTGTTTTGCGGATTTGTCTTGGCTTGGGAGGGGATACCCGGGTGGGTGTTCAGTTAAATATATCAGCGATTTTTCAAATATATCGACCATAACTCGGAATATATCAGCGATTATTTCAATATATCGACGATTCGACAAGGGATATCGACTTATCAACAAATTACGACATAGCAAGAGGAACGAATACCCCGCACCCTTCAAACAGGAAAGGAGCATTTATATATAAAGAGGGCGACTGGAAGTAATTTAGATTAAAATAATGACAAATGCAGCAAAGAACTTATGGGAAAATCCCCACGGCTAACTTTCTGACAAATCCCCGCTCTACCAACTAATCCCCACACTGGCAAAAATAAAGTTTCTCGTATAAAAAGGACAATCTTTTGCTTTTTCTCACAATGCGAGTACAATGTAAAATAGCAAGAAAAGACGAAAAGTATTTACAGGATTATTGTGTGCGCATAGCGTAAATGGCAGTAAGGAACTGAGAGGAGGTTTTTTCTCTGAATACAAATAAAGAAACAATCATCCACCTTTATCATACAAACGATATACATAGTCATTTTGAAAATTGGCCGCAAATTTCTCGGTTTGTTCTAGGGGAGAAAAAGCGAAGACAGGAAGCGGGAGAGACTGTTTTGACGGTTGATATCGGCGATCATGTGGATCGTTTTCATAGTATTTCGGAAGCGACGAATGGACTTGGGAATACGAAGCTTTTGAATGAGGCGTTATATGATTATGTAACGATCGGAAATAATGAAGGAATTACGTTAGCGAAGGAGCATTTGAATCGGCTCTATGATGATGCTGGATTTGAAATACTTGTCGCAAATTTATTTGAAAAAGAAGGGGTACGTCCGTCATGGGCAAGGCCTTATAAATTGCATACAACGACGGATGGGATTACCATTGCTTTTATCGGATTAACGGTAGCTTATCCAGAGTTTTATCAGATGCTCGATTGGCATATTGAAGATCCCATTATTCATTTAGAGTCTATTTTAGAAGAAGTGAAAGATGAGGCTCATATTACGGTTGTCCTTTCTCACCTTGGAAAAAGTATGGATGAGTATATGGCAGAGCATTATGATATAGATGTTATTTTAGGAGCACATACGCATCATTTATTTGAGCGTGGTATTCTACTGAATAATACTTTACTTTGTTGTTGTGAAAAGTGGGGACGTTACGTTGGTCACGTGCAGCTTACTGTGGATATCGAGATGAAGAAATTGCTGAAAAAAGACGGTAGAGCGATTAAGACGGAACGGTTAGGTGCTTATAGCAAGCCGTTATCCACAATTGAAATACTGCAGGAAGAAAGTGAGCATATAATGGCAGAGTCTGTCGTTCATTTAAAAGAGTCATTACCGGTTGATTGGTTTCAGGAGACGCCGTTTTCTCACATGTTAGCAAGTGCGCTGAAAACATGGTGCAATGCAGAGATTGGCATGGTGAACGCTGGTGTACTTCTTGAAGGGTTAGAAGAGGGTGTTGTAACGCGCGGAGATATTCACAGAATTTGTCCACATCCAATTAATCCGTGTGCTTTGAAAGTTCCAGGAAAGATATTAAGAGAAGTTATTTTGAAAGCACGTAAGCCGAATATGGAGAATCTTGAGGTGAAAGGATTCGGATTTCGGGGAAAAGTGATGGGGAAAATGATTTACGCTGGTGTAGAAGTCATTCCAGATACGATTCCCGGGAATAAAATTTTACTCGAAGATGTATTAATTAACGGGGAATCGCTGGAATTAGATCGTATATATACAGTAGGAACGATTGATATGTTTACATTTGGCTACTTATACCCAGAGCTATCCACACTTTCTGACAAACAATATTATATGCCAGAACTACTTAGAGATGTGTTAACAGATATGTTAATAACTTATACATCTTCCGTTAAACTATAGGCTAGTTAACTTGTAACACTCATTTTTCTCTTGTCATACAGATAAGAAAGAGAGGAGTGTGAACTATGGTTAATGTGGAGCCAATTATAATTGATAATTATACGTTTATTGCAGTTAGCGTGAAACTTCCAAAGACGAATTTGCTAGCTGTAATGAGCGATAAAGGATATATTATGTGTGGTGCATTAGATGTAGGTCTTTTAAATGAGAAATTAGGTGATCGAGGAATTATTGCTGGCCGTGCGGTTGGTGTAAGAACGATTGAACAACTTCTTGAAGCGCCACTAGAATCGGTAACGACTGGAGCTGAAGCATTAGGCATTCCAGCAGGTACGATTGGAAAAGAAGCATTATTAAAAATGAGATAAGCATATATCGTCCCTCCTTCTTGCATAGAAATGATATAAGAAGGAGGTTTTTTTATGAGTATATTTCGCTCGAAAAACTCGCGGTTTCGAAGGGGACCTATTGCCTTTCGGTATATACTGCTTATGTCGTTTATTCTTTTTGTTATATTACTTACGCAAGGGTTGTGGATTGTGAATAATAATATTCAGCCGACCTTAATTAAATATGGGGAAGTAGAGACACATAAAATGGCGACGGCAATTATGACGAAGGCAGTAAAGGATCGAATTAATGAAGGATTCGATGTAGATTCATTAATGAAAGTACAGAATGATAAAAACGGAAAAGTATCCACAATTAATTTAAATACAAAGCAAGTAAATGAAATTGTAACATCAACGACCACGTACATAGAAAAATATTTACAGCAAGTAGAACAAGGGAAGTTGAAGGAGCTAGGTATTGCTGAAAAAAACGGCGCGACTATGGCAGTTCCTTTTGGGCGTGTAACTGATAATGCACTTCTTGGTAATATAGGACCAGATATTCCGATTCATTTCACGCCAGTTGGACATGTGAATACAGATATTAAACAAAAAATTGAGCCGCATGGGATTAATACTACAGCGATTCAAATTGTTATGGAAATGGAAGTAACATTGCAAGTGATTATTCCATTTCATACGAAAGAGATAAAGGTGAAACAAAATGTTCCGATTGCGACGCGTATCGTTCAAGGGGAAGTGCCTACGTATTATGGAAGCGGAAGTGTTGCTGTACCTGATAAAAAGAAAACAGATAGTTAGTCGCATATAAAGTGAAACTCGGTTCAGTCAGGCTTTTACTGGATAAAAAATAACCGTAGCAATGCAGCTACGGTTATCGTTTTGTATTTGCTCGTTCTTTGCGCTCCCAAAGGCTTAAATGCATGTATGGATCGAAGGCCCATTCTGTATAGCCATTGTCTTTATACATGCCAAAATGTAAGTGGGGCGGAAATTTTCCGGCTGTACCAGGAGGTCCATAACCAGTGCTACCAACAAATCCCAGTACTTTTCCTGGCTCAACAATTTGTCCAAGCTGTATTTCTTTTGAAAACCCGCCTAAATGAGCGTAATAATGGTAATTGTTATGAAGGTCGCGAATACCAATGCGCCATCCACCAAGGCGGTTCCAACCTTTCGTTTCAATAATGCCATAGCAAGTCGATCTTACTGGCACGCCATATCCGGCAAAAATATCGGTTCCTTCATGAATCCTTCTGCCGCCAAAACTTCTTCCAGCGCCGAAAGTACTACGGTAGCTATGGTCACTACGGATCGGAAGAGGAAAAGCATTTCCTTCTAAATTAATACGTCCATAATGTTTATAAATTTGGGCGTATTCGCTAATTAAATCAACTGTTTTGGCACGTCTATAATATTCCCAGAGCATAATTTTAATACGGTCTTCTGACGTTCCTTGTTTCCTTAAAATAGTCGCTGCGGTATGCAGAAGATCACGGTCGCTATTTGTATTTGCAAATCCATCTTTGTCACCATCTAAACCTATTCCGCCAAATAGAGAAATTGTATGGGGAAGAGTATCGTTACTATTAATAGGTCCAGCCCATATTTCTGGTTTGAAATAAAGGGAAATGATGGCATCTGGTTTTTTCGGAATATCTTTTCTTACGCTCCGTATATTTCTTTCATATTGATCCATTGCAGCTAAGTAATACCATGGAATGCCTGAAGACTGCTCGGTTTCTTTATATAGTGCCATGCGCTTTTCGTATATGCTTTGCTGATTATCTTCACCGTAAGCGATGTTTTGGTGGAGAAGAAAACAAATAGAAAGCAAAAGAGAAATTTTTCGAAGCATGAAATAGACTCCTTTCACAACATCACTCTTTTTAGTGTGGGATATACGGAGTATTTCATTATAGGGAACGATTGGAAAAAATCTTAGAATCTTCATTTGAGCAAATCGCTTTCATACGTTAGAATAGATATGTTACATTGAAAGAAGCGAACACGGTAAACTATTTCATATTGTGCGGAGTTGATAACCATGACAAAACAAACAGAATATAAGCGCAAGCCCGAATGGTTGAAAATTAAGTTAAACACGAATGAAAACTATACAGGCTTAAAGAAAATGATGCGTTCTAAAAATCTTCATACCGTTTGTGAGGAAGCAAAATGTCCGAATATTCATGAATGCTGGGCTGTAAGAAAAACAGCAACATTTATGATTTTAGGTGCGGTTTGTACACGTGCTTGTCGTTTTTGTGCGGTTAAAACAGGCTTACCAACTGAGCTTGATTTACAAGAACCAGAACGCGTGGCAGATTCAGTAGTACAAATGGGCTTAAAGCACGTTGTTATAACAGCGGTTGCACGTGATGATTTAAAAGACGGCGGAGCAGCTGTTTTTGCTGAAACAGTACGCGCTGTACGTCGTAAAAATCCATTTACGTCAATCGAAGTATTACCATCTGATATGGGTGGAGTAGAAGAAAACTTAAAAATGTTAATGGATGCAAAACCAGATATTTTAAACCATAACATTGAAACAGTACGTCGATTATCTGACCGAGTTCGCGCTAGAGCAAAATATGAACGTTCATTAGAGTTTTTACGTCGAGCGAAAGAAATGCAGCCTGATATTCCAACTAAATCGAGCATTATGGTGGGCTTAGGTGAAACGAGAGAAGATTTAATTGAAGCAATGGATGACTTACGTGCAAACAATGTGGATATTTTAACTCTTGGGCAATACCTACAACCATCTAAGAAGCATTTACCAGTTCTTAAATATTACCCACCAGCAGAATTTGCAGAGCTTAAAGAAATTGCACTTAGCAAAGGATTTAGCCACTGTGAAGCTGGCCCACTTGTGCGTTCTTCTTACCATGCGGACGAGCAAGTACGTTCTGCAAAAGAAAAAACAGCAGAAGCTAAATAATGAAAAAAGAGAGCTAACGATTAGCTCTCTTTTTGTTTATACTCTAAAACGGTATTTGGACATGTTAATAAAATCTTTTTTAATTCTTCTGTGGATAATTCAATTGTAAATTCAGGTACACCAGGTGTAATTAAAATTTTATCGTACGTATAAATAGCGTTATCCACAATAATTGTTACATCGTGTGAATATCCGAAAGGAGCCACACATCCCGGCGTACAACCAGTTTTGTCTCGCAGTTCATCAGGAGAACAGAGAGATAACCGTTCTCCTGTTAGTTCTTTCATCTCTCCCCGGTTGAGCCTTGTGCCCTCTAACGTAAAAAATACGTAATAATCTCCAGACTTTGATTTTAAAAATAAGCTTTTACTTGGAGTGCCTTGTAAGCCGAGTCTCTCACGTACAATCCGATCTGTCTCATAATCGAGTACTGGTTCGTGTTCAAATTTTTCATAAGAAACATTTGTTTTATGTAGTAGAGCAAGTACATCTTCGTACATATGGAGTGATACCCCTTTCTATTATTAGTACAGTTTCTTCTCGTGGCGTCAACTGAATGTTTTGGAAAGGGATATTACTTAGAAGATGCTTCCCATAAGCGTTTTATGATACATTGTTCGTCGATTGTAATTTCGTAAATATCAGGATTCGTTAAAGTTCTCCATTCATTAAAGCCAATCGTATGATTAAAATGCTTTAAAATGAGCGTAAGTAAATTGCCATGTGTAACAAGTAGTGTTGTCGTATGGTTTAATTGTAAAACGTCTTGAATAAGCGATATGGCACGGTCTGTTGCTTGTTTTGTTGACTCTCCGCCTGAAAAGGCAATATCTATATTTGTAAAAGTAGATTCTAGTTTTTGCATCCAATCATCCATTGGAACGTTGCTCAATATGCGTTCAGTTAATCGTTCATCTTCTTGGATAGATAAGTTAGCTTGGAGCGCATAGGGCCGAATGGAATCGATAGCTCGGACAAATGGGCTTGAAATAATATGATCGATTTGTAGATGATTTTCTAAGAGGAATGTAGCAAGGGTATTTGCTTGGTCTTTTCCATCGGTCGTTAATTCAGCATCACGTTTTTGCCCAGTTGCTGAACAATGTCGTATTACAATAATTTTCTTCATAATTCATCCCCATCTTTCAAGTTGACGCTATATACTTCGACAAATGTGGAAATAATTCCTTTTTCTTGTAAAACGGCATATGGATTTAAATATGTGGAAAAGTAATGTGGATGATGAACATTTGAGGTGCAATCATGAATAAAATGATATGTATTGTAGTTAGTCTTTGTTTTTTTATACACTTGTCCACAACTTATGCAGAGTCGAATCAAAAAGTAAATTATCCAAGCAATCGAAATAAGTCATTTGTGAGTGAGGATATTTTTTATAAACAGTTAGATAAGAAAATCTATAAAGAATACAATAATGCAGCATATAGTGTTCGAAAAAAAATCTTATTTAAAGAAGTGCCCGATGAAGAATTTTCTTTCCTACAAAAAACAGCCGTGGGTTGTCGGAGTAGTGTGATGCTTCAAGATTTTTTTGTTCATCCTGATCGCCAAGTTTATTTTTTTGCTTCCTTTTCTCAAAATGAAGTAGAAGAGTTTCATAAATATATCGTTATAGATGCAGAAACAAAGAGGGAGCTGCAAGAAGGAAAAAGCTATCAACATTGCGACAATCCATAAAAAATAAACCACCAATCGGTGGTTTATTTTTTACTCCGGTACACTCATTAATTTCGCTTTCATTTTGCGAATAAGAACGACAGCGCCAATTGTACAAAGAAGTGTAATTCCTTCTGCAACGAAGATATTGATTGTTTTTGTTTGGTAAAGTGCCGCGAAAAAGTCTACAAATGCGTGGAATAGTATAGCGTATACTAGGAAGATATATTTCTTCTGTTTTACTGCGTATAAAACAAGCATTGTAAAGGCAATTTGAAGCACGAGTGCCATAATTCTTTCTAAGCTACCAAGGAAGTATAAGTAGGCAGGTTGCTGAATTAACATGTCCTGTAAAATGCTCAGCTCGGGTTTTTGTTCAATCAGTCGAGCGAAGCTACCATCGTTAATAGAATTAGCAAAGATTAATGCTTGTAATGCAGAAAAACCGCCAATTAAAATAGATTCAATTCCGCCGTGACCAATTCCATAAGCGAAGCCATCTTTATATTCTAGATATTTTTTTAGTAAGAAGAAGAAGGCAACGAAGCGTCCTAATTCTTCAAAAATACCAGCAGTCAATCCGCCATAAATTGCGAAGACAAACGGATTTTCTAAAAATGGAGCGATTGTTGGATTACCGCGCATAAATAGGTGGAATGGTGTTTCAAGAATTTGGGTAAATCCGATAAAGATAAGAACACCAATGCCGACCACTTTCCAATTCATATTATATTTTTTACGGAAATAAACGAGTACAATAATTGGGACCAGAATCGAGACAATGAGTTGAAAGATGATGCTGGCAATTACAGTATTTGAAACCATACTTTCACCGCTTTCTAATATATGTACATAACTATTATGCATCAAATATAGGAGAGATGAAACTTTTTAAGATAAAATGAATTTACTTATTGACTCTAACGTTGCGTCATACTTTATCGTATGTACTAAGGGGGAGATACAAATGACAATGAGAGTAAAAGAAGTAGCTGATTTAGTTGGAATTAGTGTGCGCACACTGCATCATTACGATGAAATTGGGTTGTTAACCCCAGACGAGACGACAGAGTCTGGATATCGTCTGTATTCCAATGAAAATTTAGAGACATTGCAGCAAATTTTGTTTTTTAAAGAGCTTGGCTTCCCTTTGAAAAAAATTAAAGAGATTATCATGAGTCCATCATTTGATCGCGAAGAGGCACTAGAGCTTCATAAGAAAATGCTTCTTGAAAAGCGTGCTAGATTAGATAAAGTGATTGCGACGATTGATAAAACAATTCAGCATACAAAAGGAGAGATTGAAATGACGAACAAAGAGAAATTTGAAGGATTCGATTTCAGCCATAACCCATATGAAGAAGAAGCACGTGAAAAATGGGGAGACGCAGCTGTAGATAAAGCGAACGAATATGCAAAAGGTATGTCAAAAGAGAACCAAGAGGAGTTTAATGCTATTTATAGAAATTTAGCAGCGCTTAGACACGGAGCACCAGATTCTAAAGAGGCGCAAGAAGCAATTGGAGTGTGGTACGATTACTTGCAAAACTTCGGTGCATATTCATTAGATGCTTTTAAAGGACTCGGTCAAATGTACGTCGCTGATGAGCGCTTCACGAAAAATATCGATAAGTTTGGTGAGGGGTTAGCGCAATTTATGTGTGATGCGATGGAGGTTTATGCGAATCGTAATAAAAATTAAAAAGTAAAACAGGTGGAGATTTTCTCCACCTGTTTTACTTTTTAATCATATCATTCAAAGTCTGATCTCCCGTATTGTTCAAATGAGGATTTTTACTCATTTCACGTTTTAGCATATCGAGGCTTTGCGTATATTCTGTATCATTTAATGCGCCAGATTGAAGACCTTGAATTTGGGAAATCAACTTTTGGTCTGTTGATACATATCCTTTATAATAGCGAGGGACGATGGACAAAGCAGCTCTATATACTTGATCTGCTACGAGTTTTGGATCCGTTGTGTTTGCACGGTATACAACAAATACTTCATCATCGGTAACGAGCGTAGCGGCGTTTGTAACGTCAGGAAGTTTGACTGTCATACTTGTAATCATTTCAGCAACTTTCTCACGGTTAATGGCTCCTACTTGTTTGTTAGATACTTCATGCTTTTGTTTAGATGAATAGCCGACCCTTGTGAGCCGTGTATTTGTATTTTCCGTATGATACATGTCGTTTTTATTGGAAACAAGAACACGGCTTCCTTCTTCACGTTCCATTTCAGCTTTGTTCGCTGATTGGCAGCCTGCAAATAAGGAAATAGTGAGAAGGGAAAGTAAAATTTGTTTTTTCACGATGTATCACCTCCTTCTCCATAGCATGTACTAATTTGCAATTTTTTGTATTTGAAATTGTTGGTTGTTATGCTTTGTGATACGATAAAAAGAAGAATGCTTAGAGAGGAAGTTAATGATGGAGCAAAAGCAAGAGATTCATGCTACGGTGAGCATTAATAATGTGCAGTACGAAGTAATTAAAAACTTTCGTGACGGTTTTAGTGAAGAAGCATTTAAAGAGCGCTATGCAGAAATTTTAAATAAATATGATTATATCGTTGGAGACTGGGGATATGAGCAACTTAGACTGCGCGGATTCTTTGATGATAGTAACCAGCGTGCGACATATGATACGAAAATTAGTACGTTAACGGAGTATTTATACGAGTACTGTAACTTCGGTTGCGCACACTTCGTATTACGAAAAATGAAGAAATAAAAAAATCCTCTTACGATTGTAAGAGGATTTTTTGCATTATAAACAAATCGAGATATAATCTCCTTCAGATAGTATTGTATTTGGTTTCATTTGTTGTCCGTTCAATTGAATATCTCCGTTTTTAATTTTATCCACAATGCGTGTACGGCTCCAGTCGGAAATATATGTGGATAAGGCTTTATCCATTCGGTGGGAACCGAAAACGATATCTAATACAATTGTAATTTCAGCTACGCCACTTTCTTTATGCTGTGTAATGGAAATGGTAGTAGTTGTTTCCGTTTGATCTTGCTGAGGCATATCGACTGTTTCCACATGATCAGTAAATGATTTATAAATACGAAGTTTTTGATTCCACGTATGATCTTTCGGACATTTATAAATGGCAAAGCGATATATGTTTTTTCCGTTGGCGTTATGCCTACGAATATTTGTGTCGGTAAATAGGGTAGTGCGTCTGCAATTTTTACAATACTTTTCGATTGTGTTTTGTTCATTTTCATATAAACTCCAAGAAAGTTGTACTTTCTGCATTTTCCTTCACCTCTTATAGTAGTGGCAAAGGAACGTAATACAGCTATTTGGATGTCTTGTAGTATGAAGACATGAGAAAAAGACAAAAATAAAAGGAAGTTCCCTTAGGAACCTCCGTAAACATCATACTACAGATGCGTTACGTTCCTTTGTAATGGGAATGGGCAGACTACTCCCTTGAAAAAGCGTGGTGCTTTTTTGAGAGTAATGCTATCCAATTGCTGGTCCATTACAAAGTAAATGTTGGCATACGTAGATAACGTCCTTTCTATCCAAATAGATTTATTCTTAATTATAACATATTAGTTTGAAAATTAAAAATACTCGCAATGAAAAAACACCAGCTAAAACAGCTGGTGCCTAAGATAAATTATATAAGTTCAAATAAAAATGAGCGTAGTTCTTCTGCAATTTCTTCAGTCATAGAAAATGCGTGCTCTAAGTAGCCTGGTTCGTTTAAATCGTCAGCGCCGATGATTGCAAATTTATTGCGCTGCATATCAAGGACAATTGTTTTACCGTAATGACGATCAGAGTATAAAAGCGCTAAATCGTGACGCTCATTTTCTCCCATAAAGCTAACGAAACGCGTTTTTGTAGCGACAGTATCGTCGTACAGAAAGAAACGTTCTTCCATACACATGGCTCCTTTATTAAATATCTAAGTTTAAGTGTGGCTTATGATCTAAATGGTGATGCGTTTTAATGAATCGTACTGTTCTTGTTTTGTAACGCATTACGATAGAATATGTTTCAGCTAAATCTCCACCAAGGAATTTAACACCGTCTAATAACTCACCAGCAGATACACCAGTTGCTGAGAAGATTGCATCATCCCCAGATACTAAGTCATCTAACATAAGAAGTTGACGAGGATCTTCTAATCCCATTTCACGACAACGAGCTTCTTCTTCTTCGTTCATTGGAACTAAACGAGCTTGCATTTCACCTTCAAGGCATTTTAATGCTGCTGCAGAAATAACACCTTCTGGAGCTCCGCCAATACCTACGAATAAGTCGATACCCGTTCCAGGTAGTGCTGTTGCGATTGACGCACCAACATCACCGTCACCAAATAATTTTACGCGTGCACCTTTTGCACGAACACGGTCAATAATATCTTGATGACGTTCACGTTCTTGAACGATAACTGTTAGATCGCGAATCTTTTTATTGTTAGCTTCTGCTACAATTTCAATTGTTTTTTCAATTGGATCATCTAAGCTAATTTTACCAGCTGCTTTTGGACCAACCGCGATTTTTTCCATGTACATATCAGGAGCATGAAGAAGGTTCCCTTTGTCTGCGATTGCAATAACTGCCATTGCATTTGCAAGACCTTTTGCAACGATGTTTGTACCTTCTAATGGGTCAACGGCGATGTCTACTTCTGGACCGTTACCTGTTCCTAGTTCTTCACCAATATACAGCATCGGTGCTTCATCAAGTTCTCCTTCACCAATTACAACTGTACCTGCCATGTTTACTGAATCGAACATATCACGCATTGCTGTAGTTGCTGCATCATCTGCTTCATTTTTCTTTCCGCGGCCCATCCACTGTGCGGATGCTAATGCTGCTGCTTCTGTTACACGGACAATTTCTAGTGCGAGTTCACGTTCCAAGATTTCATTCCTCCAATTTCAAAAATCATACAAATATAACTATAACAAATAACGGAGAAAAGGTGAATTCGAAAAATTGTCGATTTTTTCAGAAGAAAGCGTTACAATTAAAATGTAAATGCTTTAATTTCCAGGTAGGTGACATTCATGTATTTTGTAGACAGAAAGAAAATAGAACAAATGCTAGTATGTTTAGAACGAGCAACAAGTACATTTCAAGAGAAAAAGATATATGAAACCGAGTTTGAATTTTACGCATTAGAGCGCATAGCCCATCTTATTATTGATTGTGTATTAGATGCCGGGAATGCGATGATTGATGGATTTATTATGCGCGATCCAGGAAGCTATGAAGATATTATTGATATTTTAATGGACGAGCGAGTGATAAGTGAAGAAGATGGACAAGGGATGAAAGAAATTATCCTTCTTCGAAAAATGCTTACGCAAGACTATATTCAAATGAATCATGATGAATTATATAAGACGATTCAAAAACATATTGCAGTGGTAGAGAAATACCCAGCAAATGTTCGCAGTTATTTAGAAAAGGAATTAGGACCTGTATCTGCATTTGTACCAGAATAATTATACAATATAAGATCCCCAGAGAATGCCTTTTGGGGATCTTATATTGTATGTGAGAAAGAAAAGGGAGAAGGGTGAAGTATGGGGGAAGCACGTACTACGAAAGACGAAATTGTACAATTGTTGAAAGTAAAGGGAGAGCACACGGTAGCGGAACTAGCTGACGTTTTAGAGATTACAGAAATGGCGATCCGAAGACATTTAAGTAATCTTGAGAAAGACGGACTTATTTATTCTAAGATGGTAAGGCAACATGTCGGAAGACCAACTTATTTGTATGGATTAAGTGAAAAGGGAGAAGATACATTCCCGAAAGAGTATAAGCAATTTGCGATTGATATGCTAGAAGATTTAGCTCGAATGGGTGATGAAAAAATACTTCGTTACGTTTTAAAAGAGAGAACGAAGCGAATGGAAGAACAGTTACAAAAGAGAGTGAGTAATCAAAAGAATTTAGCATATAAAGTGCAAGAGATAGCAGCTATGCAAGAGAAAAACGGTTATATGGTTCAAATAAAGAGAGATGGAGAGAATTCTTTCGTAATTGAAAAACAAAACTGTCCGTTAAAGGAAATTGCAGAGAGATTCCCGCAAGTATGTAAAGATGAAAAAGAGATGTATAAGCGTTTATTTGCAGGAGCAGATGTAAAGACGTTAGCAAATATGTGTGAGGGCGATTGTAGTTGTTCTTACCAAGTAAAAGAGAAAAAATGAACGTTATGGGGCGCTTTTAGGTAAAGCGTTTTTTTCTTTGGAAAAAGCGGGTAATATAAGAGTGGTATGATAAGGTGAGAACGTTAGCATAGAAGGAGAGACATAATCGATGTATAAAGGTTACTTAATTGACTTAGACGGTACGATGTATCGCGGGGAAGAACAAATTGAAGAGGCAAGCGACTTCGTAAAAGCATTAGGAGAGCGCGGCATTCCTTATTTATTCGTTACGAATAACTCAACGCGTAAACCAGAACAAGTGGCAGAAAAACTTGTTCGTTTCGATATTCCAGCGAAAGCAGAGCAAGTATTCACAACGAGTATGGCGACTGCGAACTTCATTTATGAACGTAAACAAGACGCAACTGTATATATGATTGGTGAAGAAGGCTTACACGATGCACTTGTGGAAAAAGGATTTGAACTTGTGGATGAAAATCCTGATTTCGTTGTTGTTGGTTTAGATCGTGACATCACATATGAAAAGTTAGCAAAAGCGTGTCTTGCTGTGCGTAACGGCGCAACGTTTATTTCCACAAATGGAGACATTGCCATTCCGACTGAGCGCGGATTATTACCAGGTAACGGCTCATTAACATCAGTTGTAGCAGTATCAACAGGTGTGGATCCAATCTTTATCGGAAAACCAGAATCAATTATTATGGAACAAGCTTTAAAAGTACTTGGCATAGAAAAAAATGAAGCATTAATGGTTGGGGATAACTACGATACAGACATTTTAGCAGGAATAAATGCTGGCATGCATACCCTTCTTGTCCACACTGGAGTCACAACTGTGGAGAAGTTAACAGAATACGAAGTACAACCAACGCAAGTTGTGCATAACTTGACGGAGTGGATTGAGAAGATGTAATGAAGAAAGCTGTTCCAAACTTTGGAACAGCTTTTTTTCTAATATTTGCGGGCAGCCCGATTGGTGTGGGCTAACATTCGGTTGTGACTAGTGTCGATTTTTGTCGGTAAGTTGATATATTTGAAAAATCGCCGATATAATCTGAGTTGCGCCGATATATTTAGAAAATCGCTGATATAATCTGAGTTGCGCTGATATATTTAGAAAATCACTGATATAATTTTATTAGAACGCACGATTCACAACGTCTTTAACCTCTTCAAGATATTGCTTACGCACACTGTTATCCACAGAAGGAACACTTGTATAGAATGTATGCTCAATTGTTTCAATGCCTGTAAATTCAAAAATACCAACATCCGCTGTTTTCTTCATTGCATCAAACATGCCGCCTGCTGTGTATGCCTCTTTCGTATTACCCATTGTAGATAATAACAATCCTTTTTTACCGCTTAATAACTTTTCAATGCCGTTTTCACCGTAAGCATAAGCAAATCCATGGCTAAACACACGGTCAACGTATCCTTTTAAAATAGCAGGAAGTCCCGCCCACCAAACTGGATAAATAAATGTAATGCTGTCAGCCCAAGAGATATGCTCTTGTTCTTCTTTAATATCTTCTGGTGTGTTTCCTTGAGAAAATGAGATGAAATCGGAAGCGCCTAATACTGGATTAAAGTTTAATTCGTATAGATCGCGAACGCGAACTTCGTGATCTTTTCCTTCTAATTCACTTTTTACTGTTTCTAAAATCGCATGGTTGAAGCTTTCTGTATTTGGGTGTGCATAAACGATTACATGTTTCATTTTTCTTCCTCCTATTTGTGGATATGTGAATAGTTTTTTTATTTATGTAACCATTATGGTTACTTCTGTTGTGAGAGTCAACTTTTCTGACGTGAGAAAAAAGTGAAAACGTAATTGGCTAACATGGGATACATGTTAGTATGTGACAAAAAAATACAAAAAAGTAGGGATTTTGCATTCTGGATAGAATATATAAATTGGTAAATAGAGAGAGAAGGGGATATGGGGATGAATATTATTGAAATTGAAAGGTTAGAAAAATCATTTGATATTGGGGATAGTAAAGTCAGGATATTAAAAGGCATTAATCTTCAAATTCAAAAAGGAGATTTTGTTTGTATTATGGGGGCAAGTGGTTCAGGGAAAACGACTTTATTGCAGCTATTAGGTGGATTAGATATTCCATCGGTAGGTAGTATTCGAGTTGATGGTACAGAGATTTCAACATTAAAAGAAAAAGAGCTCGCTTTATTTAGAAGGCATAAAATCGGTTTTATTTTTCAGCAGTTTAATTTGATTCCAGTGTTTAGTGCGGAGGAAAATGTAGGATTACCTTTACTGTTAGATAATGTCTCGCAAAAGAAGGCAACGGTGACAGCAACGCGATTATTAGAACTTGTCGGATTGAAGGGAAAAGAAAAACATTTACCAGCACAGTTATCAGGTGGGCAACAGCAAAGGGTTGCGATCGCAAGAGCTTTTGCAAATGAGCCGGCTATTATATTAGCAGATGAACCAACAGGGGCACTAGATTCGGAAAATAGTAAAAACATAATTGCGGCACTTCGCAATGCGTGTGATGAGTTAGGGCAAACAGCTGTCATTGTAACGCACGACCCGTTCGTAGCGGCCCATGCGGATAAAGTTGTTTTTTTATTAGATGGTGAAGTGATACATGAACATGCTGAAAGTAAAGGGTGGAAGTTTCGAAATATCCCGCAACAAGTTACTCACATTCAAGAGATTATGAATCGTCACTTTAAAGTAGGGGGTAAAGGTGATGCGATGGGTAATTAAGTATGCAGTAAAATCGATGAAACAAAATTGGCTGCGAAATATGTTGATTGCTCTCGGTGCAGCTTTAGGTGTTATGTTAGCGACGATGTTATTATTAGGCAATCAATCAGTAGAGAAAAGTGTGAAAGAACAAGTAGTAAGCCGGTATGGGGATTATAATTTACAATTTGGTTATATAAAAAATGATATGTATTTAAATAATGAAAGTTTAAAAGGAATAGATGGCTTAGAAAATGCTGAAAAAATATCAAAAGTACTTATACCATATCCTTTTCCAAATTATAAAGAGTTATCGGGAAAACCGTCCTATTGGGGTGTGGAGCAAGATTCTCCAGAAATGCATTCTTATAAAATATTAGAAGGTCGATATCCGAAAGAAGGGGCTGAAGTAGCACTGACAAAAGGATATACAGATCGTGAAAATATACGGGTAGGAGATACGATTCCTTTGCCATTCCCGCAACATGGAGAAAAGAATGTGAAAGTCGTCGGCATTTTAAATCCGCCGCTAATGGCAGCAATGGGGCATAGTGCGTATTTTCCAATTCATTGGCTTCAAAAAGAATTAAATCTACCAAATCAATTTAACCTCGTTCAAGTTAAAACAGTCGATGTAAATGTGAAAAGAGCAATTGCTCTTGATGTAAATAAGAAGATAGAAAATATAAAGGTGGATCAACGTACTTATGTTGATAAGGCGTTTGAACGACTAAATGTAATGAAGCCTTTAATTTTTAGTTTAGGTGGTATTGCTTTATTTGTTGTAGCTCTGTTAATAATGGGAAGTTTCTTCTTATCTGTTAGAAGTCGATTTAAGCAGTGGGCATTATTACGTGCGCTTGGTAGTAACACAAATCAAATTATAGTCGTCGTTTTATTAGAGGCTTTATGCATCGGAGCAATCGGATCGCTAGCAGGAGTTATTCTTGGAGCAGGTACGCAAACAATCGCTGCATCATTCATTAATAAATGGGTGAATATTGAGGGCGCAGGGAAAGCATCATTCTCGATTTCAGGTGAGATTTTACTCATTACGTTTTTACTAGGGATTGTTATGTCTATCATAGGGGCCATTATACCAGCTTTCATGGTTAGAAAGATTCCACCAGTTCAAGCACTTCGGCCTGGTCTTCCTAGTAATGAAAAAAAAGAAAAAAGATGGAGTGCTTTTAGCCTTAGCATTTTAATCATTGGTACCGTTATTGGACTCACGGGTAGCGTATTAGAGCAGTATATCGGTTTTAATCCAAGTGCGATAGGAGCATTTTTATTTGCGGTCGGTTTGTTATTAGCGATTCCGTTATTTATTCGTATGATAGCACCAGTGATTGCAAAACCGTTTCAAATGATATTACGAATTGAAACGACGATTAGTAGCCGGAATGTCATTCGTTATCGAAACAAGGCAGCTGTGTCGGTTGCTATATTAGCATTTGGTTTTATGTTAGCACTTGTTGGAACGATGTATGTAAATTCTATGTATGAAGGTATGAAAAAAGGATTACAAAAACATTTACCAGCGGACTTAGTAGTAAGAATTCCAGTAGAATCGCAAGGAATAGAAACATTACCGTTTAGTTGGATGGAGAAGGTTAGAAAAATTGATGGTGTGGAATCGAGTGTTGGGAATGCTACTGACTTTACTGCAAAGCTTGTGAATTATGACTTTAAAAAAGCGAATCAAGAATGGTATGAATTTATGAAAAAAAATAACTTGAACTATGATTCAATGGAAGTTGTAGGTAACGATATTGTAGCGTACCAGAAAGTAACAAAGGCGAAAGTGATTGCAGGACAAGCTTTAAATAAGCCATTACAAGATGGTGAGGGAGTCGTTACGAAGGAAGTTGCTAAAAATTTAGGGCTTCAGTTGCATGATACGGTTGACGTACAAGGAAAAGGGAAAGAAAAACAAACAATTAAAGTCGTTTCGATTATTGAGCAAGGATTAAGGTTAAGGAGTTTGGATATTTTCGTAAATGAACAATGGGCTCGGGATAAGTTTCGCGTACAAGGATATGAAGCGATTCAAATTATGACAAATTCTAATCAATCATTTGAAGTGATTAAGAAGCAAGTAAAAGAAATTACAAATAATAAAGAGAATGTAGAAGTTATAAACAGTTATGATTTATTGAAAGAACAAGAGCAGTTATTATCGCAAATGATGATGTTAATTCGCTTGTTAGTTGTAATTGTTTTCATTATTTCTGGTATAGGATTAATGAATGCGATAGTCGCAAGTTTACATGAAAGACGTGCTGAAATTAGTATGATTCGTGCGGTAGGGGCTATCCCAAAGCAAATGAGACGGATCGTTTTATTAGAGGGAACTTTACTTGGAGCGATAGCTGGTTGTATAGGGATTTTTGGCGGGATTTTGTTTAGTTATATTGTGTTATCGAGCTTAGAGCTAACAGTGATTATCATTCCGTATAATCAAGTTGTCATATTGGCCCTAGCTAGCGTGATGCTTGGAGCAGGGGCAGCAATGATTGCTTCATTACAATTAAGAAAGTTCAAATTAAGTGATACTTTAAAGGAGTTATCAGCATAAAAGATTACTACACCCCGCTCATACAAAGAACAAAGAAAACAAATAAAATAATGACAATACCAATGCCGAAGTTAAATACGAGAGTACTATCCATATATGTAGCCTCCTTGTTTGAAAGTAAAAAGCACTCTAGTTAAGAGTGCTTTTTTATTTTGAATCTACTTTATAACTTTTAGAAAGTGATTCATGCGTGTAATGATTTACATTATTTTATGTATTTATACTTTGAAATGAGTAAGTCCTTGTTGGATATAGAAAAAAAGACACTCGTGGAGTGTCTTTTAAGATGACAAAATGTGCCAATTGCTTGAGGTTGATAAGACGCTAATTTCCGTGTTAACGCCTTTTCTTTAATCAAGAAGTGTAGCAACAGCGATTCAAATAAATTGTACCACTTGTTTAATCGCGGTGCGTATGCAATTGTGCATATTATGATCATGGGGTAGGTAATGAACTGTGAATAATTTGAAGTGATTTATTTACGATTTCTTCTGCGGCATATATGCCGATTGCGTCTGTTTTTAAAATATGAGGTTGTAAGTTATCATGCATTGCCCCTAACTCACCATGAAGTGGTGCGAAGGCATGGTTCGCCTTTTCAAGCATGCATAAATCAAGTAAAGAATCCCCAGCTGTAATAATCGTATCTATTTGCAAAATTTCTTTTATATATTGCACGGCGTCCCATTTGTTAATTGGTTTTGGTACAAAGTATAGCTTTCTACCTTGAAGTGAATGATTCCAGCCTTGTTTGTCTAACCAGGAAGTGAAAGATGATAATTCATCATAAGGAATGTTCTCCCGTTTAATAATGCAATAATGGAATAGATCATCAGCTGTTTTTTGTGATATAACCCAATCTTTATGAGCTATTTGTCCAAATTCCTTTAGTATGTCGTTTCCCTCTATACATTCAAACGATAGTCTTTCTTTTACTATCCTGTTCCAAGTACCATCTTGTTTACCGTTATGAAGAATATTACCGCCGTTACTTGTAATGGCGTATTCGGGAATGATTTCGTCTTGGAATAAAGAAATACGCTGAAACTGCTCAATAGTTCTTGTTGTAACTGGGATGAAATGTGAGTGCAGTTGCAATTTTTTTAGTAGTGAAATGGTTTTATGTGATATGAAAGAAATTTCTTTCCCATCTAAAGTTTCAATGAGTTGAATTGATTCATCTTCTATAGGGGCACGAAACGATTTCCGGGAATAAATAAGCGTCTGATCAAGATCACTGGCGAAAATCATATCGTTTCCCTCTTAAGAGGCTTAATGAGCCCGCAACATGAATAAGCCATATTCTCATAGATTTCAATAGGGACATTCTTTTCTTTAGCAAGAAGTAAAATATGCTTTAAATCGGGATTGTTTTGCTTACGTATTAAAATTTTCCACGGTATTCTCCGGAGTAATACGCGAGTTGTTTCACCGATTCCTGGTTTAATTAAGTTAATATCGTCAATTTCAAAGTGATTTTGGATAGACTGTATATCTTTTAATCCTTGCCAAGAGGGATCAGTGTAAGTTGAAGTAATATAACGTAATTGATTATCTATATGAGAATGAACAGAAGGGAATAAATCTGTTACCTCATCAACGAAGAAATTTGATAAGTCTTCTTGCTCTAGCTCTTTATAATATTTAACACCATGAAAATCATTTGGACCGATATAGGTGTCATTTAGTATAGTGCGGCTAATTAGTCCAGAGACTGTTGCATTTAAGCAAGCGCTAGGAATAAGAAAATCTTCACGTGTACCGTAAATTGAAGTACAGTAACCGGGATCAGCAAGCACAGCCATACAATGAGAAATGTGTGTATTATTTCGTTCGTTAAATGTGTGTACTGCATATTCTAATTCTTTTTTTATTGCACCTTTTCCAGTCCACCCATCAATGAATTGAATTGTTTCTTTAGGGTGATGTTCCAAAATATAATGGAGTGCATTTTCATCAATACCGCGTCCGCGAACAATAGAAATACAATAGTGAGGTACATCAAGGTTGTATTGATAGCGTATGTAGCGTTTGATAAGAATGCCAATAGGTGTACCAGCACGAGCTAATGAAACGAGGACAAGGTTAGTTCCTTTAGTTTGTATAATCTGTTCGGCGACAACTCCAACAGCGATGGCTAGTTTGTGTTTGTATTGTTGCAGGGAAGAAAAGAATAAATCCATATACGCTTTAGAGGGTTTATATTCCATTGGTAACATTTCGGAATAATGTGTGCCAGCTTGAATTGCTTGTTCTCTAGTTTCCGTGGAACTTTCTTTCATTAAATCACTAATATCTTTTAATAGAAAAATAGCATCATTTGGATTGTAACTACTAATATGAGAATTTACTTTTACCATAATTATCAACCTTCCTTTTCTATGCTATTTGAAAATGAGACGATATGAATAAAAGGAATAACTGTTTGTAACTGCTGTAGAAGAGGAGATAGGGCTTCTTCCCCTAAATCACGCTCAATGAAAACAAATGCTTCATCGTAATCATGAGGTGAAATATTATAAAAGTAATTTGTTATAGTAGGATCTTCAGGACTTGGATATGAGAAATGATTATGAATGGCGTAGTTCACATCATTTGAAACAGGATGGATAGGGCTTCTTGTTGTAGATTGATATAAAATATTTTCACCCATTTCAGCAGCAATTTTCATTGGGATATACATAAATTCACCCGTTCCGAGACAGAGTGTTCGTTTTCCCATTCTTTCTCTTTTTAAAGTTTTTCCTGCTTCTTGGGCGAAAGAATGAATGTGCTTTTGTTCATATGCTGAAATGCCAAATCGCCCAGTATATTTTATATAATTTGATGTATAGGGTGATTTTAGGCAGGTAAGGGTATGTTTTTTGAAATTAGGTTTTGTTTCTTCAATTTGAATCTCTTTTTTTGCAATATTTAATGGTTGGCCAGTTGTATGAATACTGCCTTCTAATAAAGAAATAACATGAACCTTAATTTGAAGTTCTTCTTCTAATTGTTTAAATTGTTTTCTATTAGTATGAGAACGCCAGTCTAACAAAGAAGCAATTATATATTCTTCTCGTGGGAATTTATTTTGAATAGATCTAATAATATTTAATGCTGTTTTTCCTGTTGTCATCTCATCATCTACGAGAACAATTGGATTGTTGTTTTGAAAAAAGCTTTCATCTACATAACAACGGTGTGATGTTGCATGAGAATGTTCTTCCTCAAATGTAATGACAGATTCTAGGTGGGGTATCGATTCCCTAGTTGTATGTACATACTTTGCATTTTGAAAGCATTGAAACATAGAATGACCAAGTGATGTCGCTGTTTCAGCGAATCCGATGAACAAAACTTCTTCTTGCAGAGGATATTGATAACGAAATACTTCCTCTGGGATTTCATCAATTTCTAATGAAATGAGATTTAAAATTTCTTTTTGAAATGGATGAGAAATATTATGTAGTATTTCCATATATCTTGCAGCGAGAGCAACTCCACTTGATAGAGAGACTGCAGGTTTAATAGGAAGATGCTTTCCAAGGATTGTACTCACAAATAAAAAACTACGTTTCTTATTTATTCTCGCAGCCATTTGAAAAAGATTGTCTAGCGCTAAATTATATGGATTATCACGTACTTCTACATGAACTTGTATATTATTTAAAACGTTATACGTGTTGCTTTGCGTTTGTAATAAGGAGATCGGTGAATTGTTTGTTTTCATGTAGCACCCCGTAAATATTAGATTTTAAAATGGTTTTGCGAGCCCACCCATAATGAGGTTTTACTTCATTCATTTTGTTAGAAAAACTGCTTTTTAGCACTCCATTATACGTATCTGCATTTTGTAAAATTAATCTCGCATCTAAATAATCTTCCATTGTGACAATGTGCATTGCCTGTACAACTTTAATATGAGATGGGTGAATAACTGTCTTTCCGATTAAGCCATTTGCATGGTCAAGTGATACCTCTTGAATAAGCCCTTCTTCATAATCATTAGAAAAATATTCCCATACACATCCTGAAATAATATATTCATTTGTTGCCCTTGAGAAAACGTTAATAATGTCTGAAATACAATCACGGACAACAGTAATATGATAGATAGGTGTGTATTTATTACGCCGAATACTAAATATACTTGAAAAATCAGTAGCACCAATACGTACATTTAAGATGTAATCGTGATAAGAATCTAGTAAATCCTTTATTTGTAATAATGATTCTGCCCGTGTTTCCTTATACATAATTTCGGGTGATTCTAAAATCGGCATGCCATATAACGATAATGAGTATAACTCGTTTATATATGCAAGCTGATCGATATAAGTCTTTCCGTTAATCGGTGTGAATTTTGGAAAGACAAAACCACATAAACAATGAACGGCACTACCTAATTCAGTAACAATTTTCTTCATTTGACTTGGCTGTCGAACTCTAATAAAAAGAAGTGGGATGTCTGCTTGATTTAGTATGTTGGCACTGACTAAGTTAGCGATTTGCTGTATTTGAACGACGATGTTTTGCTCTGCAAGTTTTACTTCCTCATCGCTGATAGCGTCCTCTAGACAAAGAATAATTGAGATAGCATCCACATGTTTCCTGCTAATTATATCTTCCGCAATCGTTTCTTTCGTGCCAGGAGTATATAGTGTAGCGCCTAGTGCGTAAGCTAGTTGTTCTTTCCCTATATTTTTTGAAAAATTAAGAGGTTCTTTATAGAAAAAAATTTGCCGTTCTTCTGAGGGGAGATAAGAAAAGTAATTCAAATTGTCACCACCTTATTTATAATGATTCTGTTTAATCGTAACATAATAAGAAAAATCTTCCATAAAAATGAAACAAGAAATTAAAAAAATATATTGAGAAAGATGAATTATAAGATGAATATCGAATATTGTTAATAGAAATATAATAGGGGGAAAGAGAAAGTGGATATACATAAATTAACAGAGGAAGAAGCAAATGAGATAAATACTTGGACGTACGAGGAACCATATAATTTATATAGTTTTTCAGGCGAGAAAGAAGTAATGGAAGAGCTATTAGATGGAACGTATTATGGCTGTTGTGATGATCAAGGAGACTTCATCGGTTATTTTTGTTTTGGAGCAAATGCACAAGTACCAGGTGGAAGAGATGCTCATTTATATGGTGGAGAAGATGTGATTGATACCGGACTTGGCATGAAGCCGGCGTTAACCGGGAAAGGAATGGGGAAAGAATTCTTCCAAGCTGGAATAGCGTTTGCCACGAAAGAGTTTAATGCAAAAATGTTTCGATTAAGCGTAGCGACATTTAATACAAGAGCGATTACGTTATATAAAAATATCGGATTTAAGCAAGGGCCTATTTTTTTGAGTCGCGGAAGAGAATTTATGCTGATGGAATATGAAAGACCGTCAGCATGAACCTGACGGCCTAGAAAACACTATTATTCTGAGTGCTCAGCTCGGTGCGCTAAACGGCTTGAAGCAGCGGCAGCGATTCCGCCAACGATATCATCAAGGAACGTGTGCACCTTTCCAGTTGATTTATCATTTAAGTATTCTAAAATACCAGGTTTTAATTTATCAATATATCCAAAGTTCGTGAAACCGATAGAGCCGTACACATTCACGATAGAAAGTGCGATAACTTCATCAATTCCGTATAAGCCTTCGTCACGTTTTACAATATCTTGTAACGGTTCACTTAGCATTCCCTTTTCAGCAAGGACATCAAGCTCGATACCAGTAATCAGTGCGTTTTGTACTTCACGTTTTGATAGTACACGTTCTACATTGTAACGGCATTCTGACATCTCTAAATTTGGATGATATTTTTTTTGAAGAAAATGAACAAGTTCAGCAATATCGTCAATTGTTACACCGCGTTCTTGTAATAGTTTTAATGCTCTTTCTTGTAGTTGATTTGATTCTTTCATGTTTATCACCTTTTTTTCTTTTTAGTATTTGTATACGTTTCGTTGCTTTATCATGTGCATAGGAATGAAAGGCGAGCACAAGCTCATATATATAAAGAAAAACCATAGGTGGCGACTGCGATGATTCAGCATATTTATGAGCATTATCACATGCATGTTAAAGAATTAATCCCCCTTGGCCCCTATAAAAGCTTTTGGATTCGCAACAAAATTTATGTACTTGTTCCAATTGGAGAAATGGAGGAAGAAGTACTTGTAGAGATGAAAAAGCTCAGTGATTATATGAACCAGCAAGGGGATATAACTGTAGCGACTTTCGTTCCGACTATACACGGCTACTATGTAAGTGAGATAGAAGAACAAAATTACTGCTTATTAAAAGGTATGCGCACGTTAGAACGACATGCTATGTCATTAGGAAGTGAGCTTTCTATATTCCATAAACGAGGTGCATTCTTTCCAGAAGAAATTGAGCAATTAAGCCGAATTGGTGAATGGAAAGCGTTATGGGAAAAAAGGCTCGATCAATTAGAAAAGTTTTGGCAATCACAAGTGATGAACCACCCTTCAGATGTATTCGATCAATTGTTTATTGAATCCTTCCCGTATTACTTAGGAGTTGCAGAAAATGCCATTCAATATGTTGTCGATACAGAAATGGATGATACGCCGCAACTAACGGATGCAGCAACAATTTGCCAAGAACGATTCACACCTTTATTATGGCATCAAACGAAGCGTCTCAAACTTCCTTTTGATTGGGTGTATGATCACCCGAGTCGAGATATTGCAGAATGGATCCGCCATATGACGATAGAAAAAAAGAAAGACTGGGAGCAAACAATCGTTCAATTTGTTACGGATTATGAACGGAATTATTCGCTATCCTCATTTGGCTGGCGCTTATTATTTGCAAGGCTCCTGTTCCCGCTGCACTATTTTGAAACGGTCGAACGATATTACCAAACTGGAAACGAAGAACAAAAAAGCATATATAGAGATCGCTTAGAAGCCATTTTACACGATGTGAACCGCTCAGAGCAATTTATGAAGCATTTTTATGGTTCACTTCGTTTACCAGTAGATAAGCTCGGGATTAGAAAATTAGATTGGTTATCTTAAAAATATAAAAAAGAGACCGAGTAAGGTCTCTTTTTTATATACCACAATTTTATGTAATACATTATGCCCCTACCTGTTGATCTGCACATATATTTAAAACGAATTGATGCCCTTCGAGTTTTTCATTTACTTTACCCAATAATTCTTGCTGAATTTCTTTAAATAAAAATTGATAGCTTGTATTCCATGTTGGTATAACGGATGAAAGGCCTAATAAATATTCTTTTTTCTTTTCTAGTTCTTGAATTGTTAAAAAAGTGTTCCCCATTTTTGGCATCTGTCGTCCCCCTATGTTTTTTACTTTATATGTGTGAACGATTCACTATATAGTATTAATTATCGCATTTTTTGAGAGGGATTTCCAATTTTGTTTTATGATGTTAACGGATAAATGTGATTTGAATAAAAAAGGAGACCAAATTTGGTCTCCTTTTAGCAAGTGACTTTGAACGAGCCGCTAGATAATATCCAGCTCCAGCGGCTAAAATGTTCGGTGGCTTCGCTTCTTCCTGTGAGGCAAAAAGCGCCTCTTCGTCAGGAGCTCCAATGACCTCCTGTTCTGAACGAGCCGCTTCCGCTTTTAATTAAAATACTTGTTCTACTTCGATAACGCCTGGTACTTCTTCAAGTAACGCGCGCTCGATACCAGCTTTTAGTGTAATTGTAGAACTTGGGCAGCTTCCGCATGCACCCATAAGGCGTAGTTTTACGATACCTTCTTCAATGTCTACTAATTCAACGTCTCCGCCATCGCGAAGTAAGAATGGACGTAATTTATCTAATACTTCTAATACTTGTTCTTGCATATGTGGGTTTTCCATTTTTATCGACTCCTTTCATCAGTTTTATTATAATCAAGATAGAGGGGAAAATCTATTTTTTCTCTTCTTGTTTTATTGTCGAAATTTTGTATCGTGTTTTTTCAGTATAGGGGTATGGAATAAGTTTGTAAAATGATGTGCTTATGTAATAAGACATCTGAATATACTGTTGGGACAAGAAGTGGGGGAGAAGAAATGGTTAATGTTCAAGTGTATGGGACGAAAGTAATTTGTGCGAGCTGCGTTGGAATGCCATCTTCAACAGAAACGTTTGAGTGGTTACAAGCGGCAATTGGTCGTAAATATGAAGGACAAGAAAATAAATTTAATTTCGAGTATATTGATTTCCAAGAAGAACAAGAAGATGCGGATAAAAAAGCATTCGCAGAGCGCGTAGTGGAAGAAGATTTATTTTATCCGGTCGTTCTTGTAAATGGAGAAATTGTTGGAGAAGGAAATCCTCGTTTGAAGGATGTTTACGAAGAAATCGAGAAATATTTATAAAACAAGAAGTCTTTGCGAATTTGCAAAGGCTTTTTTTATTGGAGGGATAGATATGAAAAATGGAGTGAAGCATGCGTTACCAACGGAAGTAGAGCAGTTAATGGAGCGGTACACAGTAGAATTAAAAGAAATTTTTTTGGATGAAAAAATAGTCGGGGTATATATTTACGGATCCATCGCACTAGGTGCATTTCATAAGGAAACGAGCGATGTTGATTTTGTTACAGTGATAAATGATTCCGTGAATGAAGCTGAAAAACAGCAGCTTGTGGAACTACATAAGAAACTTAGTGATAATATGCTAGGTAAAAGAATGGACGGTATGTATATTCCGCTTGCTGACTTAGGGAAATACAATGATGAAATGAACGAGTACGTGTATTGTGCAGATGGTAAAGCTAATGTTGGTCATTGGGACATTAATGCGGTCACATGGTGGACGTTGAAAAATCAAGGCATTACAGTTACAGGAAAAGAAGCAGAAGATCTTCCGCTGCAAATACAATGGAATGATGTAGTAAATACGATGAAATACAACGTAGAACAGTACTGGAGTGAAAAGGCGAAGAAGCCATATTTATTTTTTATAGAAGAGTGGGTAGAATCAGCTGTCGTTACGATGGGACGTATTTTATATACACTAGATCATAAAACAATCGTTTCAAAAGATAGAGGCTTGCAATACTTGTCAGAACGTTCAGCGGAAGAATGGGAGCTTTTATTAAAAGAAGTAGCGAGAATACGGCAGAATCCAAAAGAAAAGCGAATGCTCTCAAGGTGGAGAAGGGCAGATATGACGAAGAGGTACTTACTACATTTAATTGAGATGTGTAGAGAGAAATGGTAGGGAAGAAAATGGACAATACAGTGGGGTGTATTGTCTTTTTTATTTTGTAGTAGATAGAAAAGTATTTACAAGTATTGTGTAGAGGAAAGATAATAGAAAAAATATGTGCATGGGGGAAGATGATGAGTAAATATAAATTACATATAGATGGAGAACAATTATGGAAAGGATGCGTTTTAAATTCGATTGCCCATGCAATTAATGTAGCGCATTGTCCAGATTTCTCACATGAAAGTTCATGGGATGGATTTAACTATAGTATGCAAGATAGCCAAGGCGGACAAGGGGTAATTACGTTTCATCCGAATTACACGATTGTATGTCTTCAAGATGTGAATAGTGAGAGAATGGATGAGTGGATTGATGCGAAAAGTTATTTTGAAGGGGCACCTTCGGAAGTAATAGATATTGCGAAAGAAGAAGCACTTCAATACGTATTAGAAGAAGTAGAAGGCGAAACAGTTCCTTTTATTACAACTGCATTTTGGATTGAGGATAGTGGTGCGTATTCAATTGATTCATTTGAAGAGATGGAAGAGCACGGTGGATTCTTATTAGAAATTCCATTACTTGATACAGAATCAGCAATGGAAAGACTGGAAGAAGAGTATGAACTGACAGAGGAACAAATAGAGCTTTTACAACTCGTGTATGAGAAAAAAATCCAAAGGCCAAATGAGGAAATTAAGTTGTCTAAAGAAGAAGTAGAAATGATTGGAACGGAAGATAGCGAAGGATTGGAAGCTAGCAAGGAGTCATTTGCAGAAATGAATATTACTTGGGAGTTGTAGGATAGGATATAAAATTGTGATAAAGGACTAGTAGAAAGAACAATGTGAAATTACATTGCACTTTCTACTAGTTTTTTTATATACATATCAATTTCATGAAAGAATACGGGCTCTTTTTCCTCGGTATTCAGATGCACGGCGCAATGTAAATATTGCTGTAAATAGCGATTAGCTTGTTCGTACTGTTTTAATTTGTAGAAAGAAAAACAAGTAAGAAGTAGAAACGCTTTTTCTTCTAATATTGGAACGACAGCTAGTACCGGAGTAATGGAATGTATATTTATTTCCACTAAATTTTCATAAGATGCCCACGTTTGAAACCAGTCGAAAATAGTAGAAAGGTAATTCGGAATGTTGATAGTTTCATGTGAAACATTATGCAGAGAAAGTTAATAATGAACTATTCATTAGTTGTGTAAGTGGAAATATGTTTGAACTAGTAGAAGGCTAATTTGTGAGCTCTTTTAAGTCGAGATGTTTGTTTTAAAATAATAG
>NZ_JBNLYE010000001.1:0-93187 GCF_050172095.1 Bacillus sp. GMs2/2 | reverse complement strand
TATCCTGAAGTCATTAAAAAGATGGCATTTTCAAAAGAGCATAGAGATTTATTATTGAAGCTATATAATAAAGAGATTACACGTCGTGAATATGATCGGCTTGTACAATCGCTATATAAACCTTCTAAAGAGGTTTACGAGGGATAGAAATGGGAGAGACAATCTAGTGGATTGTCTTTTTTAAATTTATGTATGTTCTGATAAAATTAAGGTTAGCCTTACTAGGGAGGTGAAAAGATTGCGGAAACGTTTATATATAGGGATTGGAGTTATCTTCTTAATCGCTTTAGGTGGAATTGTATTTTGGTCAGCTTTACAAGGAAACCGTACAGAAAATTTTATTTTAAGACATATGGTGAATGACAATGGAACTCTTGCCACGTATCGTTTAGTAGATACTAAGGCAGGTACGGGTGAAGCAAAGGGACGTGAAGCTTTATCAGAATCAGCGGGATTATGGTTACAATATACACTTGATAAAGATGATCAGGCGTTATTTGATGAGCAAGTAAAGGTTATTCAAGATAATTTCGTATATAAGAATCATATCGTTTTATGGAAACTCTCTGAAAAGGGAGAGAGGCAGTCAGCTACAAATGCACTTATAGATGATCTTCGTATTATAGAACAATTATATCGTGCTTATGAAATGTATAAGGAAGAGCGTTATAAAAACCTTGCCGATCAATTAAGTGATGCTGTACTTCGTTATAATAAAAAAGATAATTATTATGTTGATTATTATGATGCAGATGCAGGGAAACAAAATAATTTTGTAACAACATCATATATAAATCCACGTGCATTCTCCTATATGAAGAAGTACGACAAAGTTTCTGCTCAGCAATATCAGGAAGTCGTTCAATTTTTAGCGGACTATCCAAGGCATGGCTGGGCATTCCCGAAAGAGTATAAAGAAGATGGTACATTTACGTACGATAAAGAAGTGAATCTTATTGACCAATCATACGTTGCATATCATCGAAGTTTAGGTGGTCTTTCATCAACTGCTTATTTGGAATTTATAAAGAAGAAATTCCAGGAGGATGGAAAGCTATACGGTCGTTACAATTTAGAAACGGGAAAACAAACTGTGAATTATGAATCGCCAGCCGCATACGGATTAACGATTTTGTACGTACTACAAACAGGTGATAAAAAGTTTGCGAAAGAATTGTATGATCATATGGCCACATTCCGAAATGATAACGTATTTAGTAGATATTATGGTGGATATGTAACAGGTGAAAATAATAATACGCATATTTTTGATAATGTACTACCACTTTTAGCTGAAATGGAATTAAAAAAGAGTGAACAATAAAAGTTGCCACCATATGAGGGTGGCAACTTTTATTTGTTGATATAATTTTACGTCCTAATGTTGGAGAAGTAATCAATCACGAATTCACGGAATTGCTGAGCTGTTTTTGATAAGTAGCGTTTTTTTGACCAACTTAATCCGATGGTTCGCTGACAATTGGGTTCAATAATACGCAACTTGCTTGATGCTAAAGTAGAGTTTTTTAATAAAGTTAAACTTGGAACAAAAGCGATGCCGAGACCTTGCTTAATGAGGTCGCTAATCACGGTCGGTTCATCTACTTCAAAAGCAATATGCGGAGTGAAACCAGCTTCTTTGCAAAATTCATCCGTTAAGTGTCGAAATCCATAGCCAGTGTTCATACTAATAAACGGTTCGTTTTTTACTTCATGCAGGTGGATATTTTTTCGGCCTGATAAACGATGGCCTGAAGGGACGACTAAGAAAATTTCTTCTGTAATAAGTGGTTCCCAAACAATCTCCTCACCTTCAATTGGCACAGAGGAGATACAAAAGTCAATTTCTATATTATCTAGTTGTCGTTTCATAGAAGGAGTGGATGCAAGAAATTGTTGGAATCGAACGTTAGGATGTTCTAGTAAAAAAGAGCCAAGTAGTTCTGGTAATATTCTTGGAATAGAAACGGCCAGTGTAATAGAGCTTTGTTGTAATTCGGCTAAATCTTTAATTTCTCGTTGCCCTTCACTTAATTCATGAAAAATACGTTCTACTCGTTTTAAAAATACTTTTCCGAAAGAATTTAAAGTAATCTGTCGGCCTTGGCGATCAAATAAAGGGACTCCTAAATCCTTTTCGAGTCTAGCAATTGTTTTGCTGAGTGAAGGTTGCGCGATATGCAATTCTTCAGCTGCCTTTGTCATGTGTTCTAGTCGTGCAACTGTCTGAAAGTATTTTAACTGGAGCAGTTCCATTTCGAGTCTCCTTTCTATAGACCAAAAGGAATGAATTAATAATTAAAGATGTATTATACAGTATGTAAAGTGACGTGTATAGTAAATCTGTTAAACCATTCGAAGGGTGTTAAATTAGAAGAGGAGTATGTTTCATGAAGGGAATTAAACTTATATTTAAAGATTGGAAAGCGATGTGGCACCATAAACATGGACGTATCGCTTTAATTTTTTTATTAATCGTTCCGTTAATTTATTCAGGATTTTTTTTAGCTGGATATTGGGATCCGTACGGAAAATTAGATAAATTACCTGTTGCGGTTGTGAATTTAGATAAGGGTGCTGCGATGGATGAAAAAACAATTCATGCAGGAGACGATTTTGTTAAAAATTTAAAAGAGAATAAGGAATTGGCTTTTCATTTCGTATCAGAAAAAAGTGCGGATGAAGGGTTAAAAGAAGATAAATATTATATGGTTGTTACGATTCCGGAAGATTTCTCTAAAAAGGTAAGTACACTTATGGATGAGAAACCAGAGCCAGCAAAGTTGCAGTACAAAGTAAATCCAGGTAAAAACTTTGTAGCGGCTCAAATTGGAACGACAGCTGTTGAAAATATGAAAACAAAAATCTCAAACAGTATTACGAAATCATATACAGAAGGTGTTTTTTCAAAGTTTCAAGATTTGGCACAAGGGTTGAGTGATGCAAGTAATGGTGCTGAGAAGTTACATGAAGGAACGACCGATGCAAAAAATGGAGCGAATCAGCTTGCGAATGGTATTGATCGTTTAAGTGACGGGACATCGAAATTGAAAGAAGGAAGTGACAAGCTTGCGTCTAGCCAATCTGCCTTAACGGGGGGAGCAAATGAGCTGAGTCAAGGAGCGACATCACTTCATAGTGGTATGGAGTTATTAGCACAAGGTGAAAAAACGTTACAATCAGGAGTTAGTGAATTAAGTGCTGGTACAAATGAATGGGTGAGCGGAAGTGAGAAGCTTGCTGAAGGGCAAGTAAAAGCGGATGGGGCGGCTAATAGTGTGAAACAACAATTAGAAGAGTACGTGAAAAATCATCCAGAAGTGCAGCAAGATCCCGCTTTTCAAAAAATTGTTGCTACGTCTAATGGACTAGCTAAAGCAACAAGTACTTTAAATAATAGCCAACAACAATTGACACAAGGTGCGAAGAAGCTAACTGATGGTCAACATAAGATTGAAGAAGGCATGAATACATTCGGATTTAAGTTAAATGAAGCTACTGCTGGAACGAAAAAGATAGCAGATGGTGCATCGAATTTGGCTGATGGATTTATGAAGTGGGGAAATGGATTTACATCCCTGCAAGAAGGTGTAAATCAGCTTGCGAGTGCTGGAACGGAACTGAATAACGGTGCTAGTAAATTAACAAATGGACTTGTTAAACTTGATGATGGTGCGAAAGAACTTTCTACGAAATTAGGAGAGGGCGCAGAGAAGATAGCGGATGTTCGTAATGATGATGCACGCAATACGATGTTCTCAGAGCCAGTTCAGTTAGTGAAGTCAACAGTTTCTGACGTTCCTAACTACGGTTCAGGCATTGCACCATATTTCTTATCACTTGCATTTTATGTTGGCGGAATTATGGCATCGAATATTTTACCTCTTGGCCGCAGACAAAACATGAAGGTAAGCGGAACGGTACATTTTATCAATAAACTAGGATTGGTATATTTAATTGGACTCATTCAAGCGCTACTCGTAGATGTAGTTGTGCTAGGAGTTATGAAATTAGAAGTTGCAAGTGTGCCACTTTTTGTTTTATCAAGTATTGTTATTTCCTTTACGTTCATGACATTTATTCTTATGTTAGTAACAGTATTTGGTCTTGTTGGAAAATTCTTAGCGGTAACGCTTCTTGTCCTGCAATTAGCGACGAGCGGAGGTACTTTCCCAGGAGAATTAAACATAGCTGTTCTTAGCAAAATTGGACAGTTTCTCCCAATGTCTCATTCTCTTAGAGGATTACAAGATGTTATTTCTTTAGGAGATTGGTCGCAATTACAAATGCAAATTTTAATATTGTTATGTTATCTCGTTGTTGCCGGTGGAATTGCTTGGATCACGAGCCATATACAGCATAGAGAAACGAATGCAGAACAAGTTTCTTAAAATGAAATAAGCTATCCGATTTTTCGGATAGCTTATTTTTTATTTGCGTTCCATTACTGCAAAGTAATTATTTTCATTATCAGCAAAGTTGAATGCTCTACCAGTAGGTAAATCTACAACCTGTCCAACTGTGACATTTTTCTCAGAAAGATCTTTATATAGACGGTCTAAGTCATTTGAGAAGAACATAAGTGAAGGTGTATTTAGGTTTAGTTCAGGTTGCATCTTCGCGATTAACGCTTTATCGTGAAGGACGATGCTTGTTCCTGCTTCTTTCGCCGGTGCAATTTCAATCCAGCGGAATCCGTTTCCGTTATTTTCTTCCGCAATGATTTGGAACCCTACTTTTTCTGTCCAAAATTGTACTGTTTCGTCTTGGTTATTTACATATAGCATAATTTGTCCAACTTGATTAATCATAGGTGTCTCTCGCTTTCTTTTTATATGCGTATTATTATATCAAATATATGGCTTGAATAGTTTTTTATGATTTTTTCGTAATACAACCTTCGTCCATTTCATCTTTGTTGTAGGAGAAGGCCCTGTAATCCAAGTATGAAATGGTATTGTGCTACAAATGACCATTGTTGAAATAGAGATAATGGCCGTTAACACAAATAGTAATAGGCTATATAATATAGTATTTTCTTGCAGTGTGAATAAGGAAAGAAGTTTTGTGCATAGTTGCAAGAAGAATAAATGAGCTAAATAAGCACCATACGTGTAATTACCAATGAAACGTAACGTTTTATATAAGAAACCCCGACGCTGTACTATCATAATAGATAACACATACAGTATGATAATTTCGCATACGATATATAAAAACATAGATGGTTTTATATAGGTAGAAACAGTTAAATGAATAGAGTTTGCTCCGTAAAAACTAAACAACTCATAATTGATGAATAAAAATAAGATGAAAAATAATATTGTTATAAGCGGGATATGTTTCATGACGAATAGACGCCAAGTTTTTAGTGCTACAGCGGCAATGCCGCCCATAACGAAATAGAATGAGTAGAATAGAAATGATCGATCTGTATAATGTAAAATTGTTGAACTTGTTAATTTTTCTCCATTAAAAATATAGTGAGAAGAGAACCACATTAATAGAAAATATAGGCAAGCGAAAAAGGTCATATATTTATATATGTCTTTTTTATTTTCTGTTCGTTTTTGAAACCAATAAAAAAGTGTGCATAGTAAAGGGAACAATAAGTGAATTTGGAACATCATAATAACGTACCAAAGATGGGGCGCGGCTGTTCCGAGTAATAAACTTTTTATTCCGCTTTGTAATGTAATAAGATCGTTTGTTGTTAATAAGTAAAGAATAGACCAAAAGAAATACGGAATGAGTAAGTGTATCGCTTTTTCGGAAATATATTCTTTATATACTAATTGCTTTGTATAGTGACGAATTAAGTGAAATCCAACGATAAATATGAATGCTGGTGCTGAGAATTTTGCAAGATTAAATAGCATGCCCATAATGAGGGATTGCTCAAGTAAGACATTTCCTTGATTCATTGTATATAATAAGGAACTTTGCAAAACGACAGCGAGAAATGCAATGCTTTGCAAAACTTTAAATTCTGGTGCGCTTTGTGTCATTATTTCCATCTCCTGTTCCATACATGATTATAGTACGGAGAATGGATAATGGATGTGGAATATTTGTGAAGGTTTTAACAAATTTGTGGCGGAATGGATTAACAACAAAGAAAGAGGATGCTCGTTTGGAGCATCCTCTTTGTATTTATTAAGCAAATTTGTTTTTGATCCAGTTCTTACCTTCTACAAGGCGAGCTGTCATTACGGCACAAGCGTTATCTGCTGTTACGTTTAACATCGTTGCAGGAGGATCAATGATTGTACTAATTGCTGCGATAATTGGCAATGCTTCTGGCGGGAAGCCATATAAAGAAACGATTAACATTTCCCCAATCATACCGCCGCCTGGAATAGCGCCCATTACTGTTCCTACTAATAGAGAAACAACAAGTGCGATTGCTAATGTTTTCGGTCCTTCGAATTCCATATTGAAAATACCGAATAAGAAAGCGATCTTTAATACGCCGCCTAAAACAGAACCATCTTTATGAAGTGTAGATCCAAGAAGGACAACTGTTTCACGAACGTCTGAAGAAATACCCATTTTCTTTGTTGCTTCTAAGTTTGCTGGAATACTTGCGGCACTACTACAAGTTGCAAGTGATGTAACTGTAGGAGAGACCATGTTCTTCCAAAATACTTGTACACCTTGTTTGCGACCTGCAAGGTATGCATAGAACGTGAAGAATACAAAGAAGTAAATGAGAGACGCTGGATAGTATACCATTGCAGCTCGGAAGTAAGTTCCAAGAAGTTGTGGTCCAAATTCGCCAACTAATGCTGCGAAGTAAGCAGCAAGTCCGATTGGAGCGTAGTACATAATGAAAGATACAACCTTCATTGAAATCTCTGCACCAGCTTGTAGGAATGTAGCAAATGGCTTTCCTTTTTCGCCAACTGCTGAAGTTGCAATCCCCATTAAGATAGAGAAGAAAATAAGAGCTAACATATTTTCACGAGATAGTAACTTCGAGAAGTCAGATACTGTTAAAATACCGACGATTTGATCTGCAACACTAACAGCTTTGCCGGCTTTGTCAGGTTGTGTTAGTTCTAGTACAACACCTTGTGCTGGCGGGAATACTTTCACGACAATAATCATAAAAATAGCAGCTAAAATACTTGTAAATAAGAAAGTCCCAGCCATACTAGACATAATTTTACCGAAACGTTTTAATCCATCCATATTAGCAATAGACGATGCGATGCTAAAGAACACTAGAGGTACAACAATCGTAAACATTAAGTTTAAGAAAATGTCACCAAGCGGCTTTAAAGCAACTGCATCGGCACCCATGAAATAACCAATGAAACCACCAATTAGGATAGAAGATAATAAAATAAGTGGAAAGCGATATGCCTTCATAAATATATCCTCCTATCAATTAAAAAAATCATACTGAATCATTATAGCGAGTTAGGGGCCCCTTTACTAGGAGAATACGGATAAATGGAATAGCGTGAAAATCAAGAAATTTTTGTTTTTAAGCTCGGCATACAGCAGGAAATCTAGACATATATATTTGTAACCTAGTGGTGGCAAGGAGTGCACCATAACTTAGGTAGAGAAAAAGGGGGAGGGAAGCGGGATGAATATTTTACTTTGCTGTGCAGCGGGAATGTCTTCCAGTTTGATTGTTACAAAGATGGAGAAAGCAGCAGAGGCAAGAGGGATAGAAGTAACAATCTGGGCAGTATCAGGTTCTGAAGTGAATAGTCATATTGATAAAGCTGATGTCCTTTTACTTGGACCGCAAGTACGTTATTTATTACCGAAAATGAAAGAACTATGTAAGGATAAAGGGATACCTGTTGATGTCATTCAATCTGTTCATTACGGACTTTGTAATGGAGAAGCTATCTTGCAAGCAGCTTTGTTAATGAAACCATGAGGAGAGTGGGATAGATGATACGGTTTTTAGAGAAGTATGTGATGCCGGTAGCAGGGAAGGTTGCAGAGCAGAGGCATTTACAAGCAATTCGAGATGGAATTATTTTAACGATGCCTTTCTTAATTATTGGATCGTTTTTCCTCATTATTAGTGCACTGCCGATACCGGGATATAACGATTTTATGGCAGGTTTGTTTGGGGAGAATTGGCAGCGAGCTTTAGGGTATCCAGTTAGTGCAACTTTTAATATAATGGCTTTAATAGCTGTTTTTGGAATCGCTTACAGACTTGGAGAGTATTATAAAGTAGATGCTTTAGCATCCGGGGCATTGTCGCTTGTGACGTTTTTACTTGCGACTCCATTTCAAGTTGCATATATTATACCAAGTACAAAAGAAAGTGTACTTGTAGAAGGCGCTATCCCAGCTGCATTAATGGGAAGCCAAGGGTTATTTGTAGCAATGATTATTGCACTTATATCTACTGAACTTTATCGGTTTATTGTACAAAAAAAGATAATTATAAAGATGCCAGAGACAGTTCCACCAGCTGTCACGCGTTCATTTGCAGCACTTGTTCCAGGATTTATTGTTGTAACAGTTATTTGGATTTTACGCTTAATTATAGAAAATACTTCTTTTGGCAGTATCCATAATATTGTAGGACAAATTTTACAGGAACCGCTTAGTGTACTTGGTGCTAGTCTTTGGGGCGCAATAATAGCAGTTATTCTCGTTCATGTTCTTTGGTCTTGTGGAATTCATGGTGCTACTATTGTTGGTGGTGTAATGAGCCCCGTTTGGTTGTCGTTAATGGATCAAAACCGAGTTGCTTTTCAAGCTGGGCAAGATGTACCAAATACGATTACGGCACAGTTTTTTGACTTATGGATTTATATGGGCGGTTCTGGTGCAACGCTTGCTCTAGTTGTCGGAATGTTACTATTTGCGCGAAGTCAACAATTAAAAAGTTTAGGGAGATTGTCAATTGCACCTGGTATATTTAATATTAATGAGATGGTAACTTTTGGTATGCCGATTGTGATGAACCCACTTTTACTAATTCCATTTATATTAGTTCCAGTCGTGCTAACAATTGTTTCTTACTTTGCAATGGAATGGGGATGGGTTGCACGTCCGAGTGGGGCCGCTGTACCTTGGACGACACCTATTCTTTTTAGTGGATATTTAGGATCGGGCGGGAAAATTTCAGGTGTTATTTTGCAACTTGTTAACTTTGCGCTAGCATTCTTCATTTATTTACCGTTCTTAAAAATATGGGATAAACAAAAACTGGCGGAAGAAAAGGGGGAGTAAAGAACTACAATGGATACGATAGAGACGAAAGCTTTTCATTTAATCTTGCATGGGGGAAACGCGAGAAGTTGTTCAATGGAAGCAATTGATTGTGCGAAGCGTGGGGAGTTTACAGAAGCTGAAGCTAAATTACAAGAAGCACTAGAGGAATTAAAGGAGGCGCACCGCGTACAAACGGAGCTTATCCAGAAAGAGGCTGGTGGCGAAAAGACCGAAGTTACTCTTTTAATGGTACACGCGCAAGACCATTTAATGAATGCAATTACGGTGAAAGAATTAGCGAGTGAGTTTGTAGAGTTATATAGGAAGATGTCGGTGGATGAATGAACCTTGCTTATGCAAGGTTTTTTTATTTCACTAAATAGTGGGTTAAAATAATGAATTATTTTTCATTGAAAAAGTTTTTTTAGTGTTTTTTCATATTAAACACAACTAGACGACTAAACACTAATCTATTTTCATACAGTTATGTGTTAAAAGCGTGTTGTTTTATAACACACTGTGTGTTTTTTGGACGACACACTAATTGAAAGCGTTAACACACAAAGAAAATGCTCGAAAAAGCACTGATTTTAGTGGTTTTAAAAAGTTGGCACGCTAATTGCATTAATAAATAGCGTAAAGAAAAATAAATAAACATAAATTTTTTATACTACACAAGGGGGATTTTCAAATGAATATTTTATTATGTTGTTCAGCAGGGATGTCTACAAGTTTACTAGTTACAAAAATGGAAGCGGCTGCAAAAGCTCGCGGTCTAGAAGGAAAGATTTGGGCTGTATCTGGGGATGCAGTAAAAAACAATATCGACCAAGCAGATGTGTTATTACTAGGACCACAGGTTCGTTACATGCTCTCTTCAATGAAAACGCTTGCTGACGAGAAAAATGTTGGAATCGACGTTATCAATCCAATGCACTACGGCATGATGAATGGAGAAGCAGTTTTAGATCACGCATTAACACTTAAAAAATAATTAGGGGGGAAGCGAAATGCAAAAGTTTATTGCATTTATGGAGAAATATTTAGTTCCAGTCGCAGGTAGAATTGGATCGCAGCGTCACTTAGTTGCAATCCGTGACGGATTTATCGCAGTTATGCCTCTTATTTTAGTTGGATCATTTGCAGTACTTATAAATAACTTACCAATTGATGCTTTCCAAAACTTTATGAAGGGCACATTTGGTGACGCTTGGAAAGATGTCGGTGGCGGTATGTGGACTGGTTCCTTTGCTATACTCGCCCTCATAGTCGCAGTTGGAATAAGTTACAATTTAGCGAAATCTTACGGCGTCGATGCGTTGTCAGCAGCAATCATTACATTCGGTGCATTAATTATTATTTCTCCGACAACGCCAAAAGAAGGCGGTATTGATTTAGCGTGGACAGGGGCACAAGGTCTATTCGTTTCCATTATAGTGGCTCTTCTTGTAACAGAAGTGTTTAGATTCTTTGTTCAAAGGGATATTACAATTAAAATGCCAGATGGTGTTCCACCGGCAGTAATGAAATCATTCGCAGCGTTAGTTCCAGCATTCGTTATTTTGATTGTAACAGCAGGTATTCAATTAGCTGTGAAACTTGCGGGAACAAGCATTCATAAAATGGTATTTGAAACAATTCAATTACCATTACAAGGTTTAGCGGGTACATTACCAAGTGCAATTATTATTGCTCTACTTATTCACGTATTATGGTTCTTCGGATTACATGGTCCAAATATTATTGGGGGGATTATTGACCCAATCTATTTACCAGCATTAGAGAAAAATATGAAATTATTTAATGATGGTATGTCTGCATATGACGTACCGCATATCTTCACAAAACCATTCTTTGATGTATACGTATATATCGGGGGATCGGGTGCAACGTTAGCATTCTTAGTGGCAGTAATGCTTGTAGCGAAAAGTGCGCAGCTTCGCGGTGTAGGCCGTGTATCTATCGGTCCTGGTTTCTTTAATATTAACGAACCAGTTATTTTCGGTACGCCAATTGTATTAAACCCAACGTTAATTATCCCGTTCGTACTTACACCAGTTGTATTAGTTATTACTTCTTATACAGCAATCACTTTAGGATGGGTACCAAAAACAGTTGCGTTAGTTCCATGGACAATGCCACCAATCTTTAGTGGTTATCTTGTATCGGGTGGAAGCATCGCTGGTGCAGCACTACAAGTGGTGAACTTTGCTATTGCGGTAGTAATTTACTATCCATTCGTATTAATGTGTGACCGTACTTATGTACAGGCTGCAAAAGCTGAAACAAAAGGAAGCGACAATTCAGTATCACTTTAAAAAATATTATTCTGGCGAGTTCCTATAGCTCGTCAGAATAATTACCTTTATATCATGTTCAAAAAGATGAAAAACATCTATATGAACACTAAACTATCATTAATAAATTCATACTTTAATAGACATGTTCAAACTGAAGGGGTATTTAAATCGGTTGAACCTTATAGAGAGGGCGGTAATTATGATGACTACAGCAGAACAAATTCCATTCCAATTGATTTTAAATAGTGGTAACGCACGAAGCTTTGCGATGGAGGCACTTCAATTTGCCAAACAGGGGAAAATGGTAGAAGCAGATGAAGCGATGGTAAAGGCGAAAGAAGCGATTAATGAAGCGCATCATTTCCAAACAGAGCTCATACAATCAGAAGCAAGAGGAGAAAAAACAGAGGTTAGTGTTCTTTTAATTCACGCACAAGATCATTTAATGAATGCGATTACAGTAAAAGAATTAGCAGCAGAGTTTATCGATCTTTATAAAAAGTTTGAAGCGAAAGGGGAATAAAGCATGACTGGAATTAAAATTGCTACAATCGGCGGTGGATCTAGTTATACACCAGAGTTAATTGAAGGATTTATTAAGCGTTATGATGAGCTTCCTGTTCGTGAAATTTGGTTAGTAGATATTGAGGCAGGAAAAGAAAAGTTAGAAATCGTTGGTAACTTAGCGAAACGTATGGTGAAAAAATCAGGTTTACCAATCGAGGTTCATTTAACACTTAATCGCCGTGAGGCATTAAAAGATGCAGACTTCGTAACAACACAACTTCGCGTTGGTTTATTAGAAGCACGTGCAAAAGATGAAGCAATACCGTTAAAATATGATGTAATCGGTCAGGAAACAAATGGTCCTGGTGGTTTATTTAAAGCGTTGAGAACGATTCCTGTTATTTTAGATATTTGTAAAGATATGGAGGAGCTCTGTCCGAATGCATGGTTAATTAACTTTGCAAATCCAGCTGGTATGGTAACAGAGGCAGTTCTTCGTTATACAAATATTCAAAGAGTAGTTGGTCTATGTAACGTTCCAATCGGAATTCGTATGGGTCTTGCAAGATTACTTGAAGTAGATGCGAGTCGTGTTCACGTTGATTTCGCAGGTTTAAATCATATGGTATACGGACTAGATGTATACTTAGATGGCGTAAGTGTAATGGACCGTGTGTTAGAGCTTGTGACAGATCCAGAAAAACAAATTACGATGGAAAATATCGCAGCGCTTAACTGGGAGCCAGACTTTATTCGAGGACTTCGTGCGATTCCATGTCCATACCATCGTTACTACTACAAAACACGTGAAATGTTAGAAGAAGAAAAAGAAGCTTCTGTTGAAAAAGGTACACGTGCAGAAGTAGTAAAACAATTAGAAAATGATTTATTTGAGTTATATAAAGACCCGAATTTAGATATTAAACCACCACAATTAGAAAAACGTGGCGGAGCTTATTATAGTGATGCAGCATGTAGCTTAATTACGTCTATTTACAATAATAAAGGTGATATCCAGCCTGTTAATACACGAAACAACGGAACAATTGCAAGCTTACCACATGATTCAGCTGTTGAAGTGAACTGTATTATTACGAAAGAAGGCCCAAAACCAATTGCAGTTGGAGATCTTCCAGTACCAGTTCGCGGTTTAGTACAACAAATTAAATCATTCGAGCGCACAACAATTGAAGCTGCTGTTACAGGGGATTATCATAAGGCGCTGCTTGCTATGACAATCAATCCGCTTGTACCATCAGATAAAGTTGCAAAACAAATTTTAGATGAAATGTTGGAAGCACATAAAGAGTATCTTCCACAGTTCTTTAAAAAGGTAGAGAAGTAAAAGCGGCGCTATTTAGCCCGCTTTTTTTATTCTATTAGGAGGTATTATGATGATTAAGTTAATTGTAAATGCAGATGATTTCGGTCTTACAGAAGGTACAAATTACGGCATTATTGATGGTCATATAAATGGACTTGTAAATTCAACGACGATGATGATGAATATGCCAGGAACAGAGCATGCGGTACGCTTAGCGAAAGAGTATAACCTACTCGGAGTAGGCGTACATCTCGTATTAACAGCAGGGGAGCCACTTCTTGGAGACGTACCATCACTTGTAGGTAGCGACGGATCGTTTCATAAACAAAGTGTTGTAAGGGAAGGGAATATAAATCCAGAAGAAGTTGAGAGAGAGTGGACTGCTCAAATTGAGAAATTCCTATCTTACGGATTAACACCAACTCATTTAGATAGTCATCATCATGTACACGGATTACCGATCTTACACGATGTTCTTGAGAGATTAGCAGCTAAATATAATGTTCCAATTCGTCGTTGTGGGGAAGATAGAGCGGTGCATCCATTTTCTGATGTATTTTACAGTGACTTTTATGCGGATGGTGTGACGGAAGATTACTTTGTGAAGTTAAAAGAAAGAGTACAAGGTGAACAAACGGTAGAAATTATGGTTCATCCAGCTTATATTGATCCAGAGCTTGTGAAGCGTTCTTCTTACGTAATGGATCGTGTGAAGGAATTGCGTATTTTAACAGAGAGTGAGTTGCCTGAAGGGATAGAACTTGTGAAGTTTTAATAGAAAAACGACGGCTACATCATGCCGTCGTTTTTTATTTACAAAATGGATAGAATATATCCGCCAAAAGCTCCAAGTATAACGATAACCCAAGGCGGTGCTTTCCAAAAAGCTAGTAAGCAAAAAAGAAGCGAAGCGAAAACGAAATCTGAAGCATTTATAATTGTACTCGTCCAAATGGGATCGTAAAAAGCGGCAATTAAAATACCAACAACTGCGGCGTTAACACCAAGTAGTGCGCCTTGTATGAATGATATTTTTCTCACATTGTTCCAAAATGGTAAAACACCAATAACGAGTAAGAAAGCAGGGAGGAAAATCGCAATTGTTGCGATTGTTGCCCCAAGCGTCCCGTTTAACACTGCTCCTATATAAGAGGCGAATGTAAATAGTGGTCCTGGTACTGCTTGTGTTAATCCGTATCCAGCTAGGAACTGTTCTTTCGTCATCATGCCGTTTTGTACGAACTCACCTTCAAGAAGGGGCAGCACGACGTGTCCTCCTCCAAATACAAGTGCGCCAGAGCGATAGAAACTATCAAATAAAGCGATGTAATAAGAGAACGGTCTTAATATTGGTAGCAGTAGTAATAGTCCAAAGAATAAGACGAGGCAAGAAACTGCTATCTTTTTTGAAATAGGTACTCTTATATTTTGAGATTGGCTAATTGGTTGGTTGCGATATAAAAACCAACCGATAAAGCCACATATTATAATGAGGATCACTTGTGTCCAACTACTTGGCCATAATAAGGCGATTGCGGCAGTTACAATCGCAATCGTTGCACGATTGCGATCTGGAGTTAACTTTCGCGCCATTCCCCATATGGCATGAGCGACAATAGCGACTGCTACAAGTTTTAGTCCATGAATCCAGCCAGCACTTCCAAGATCGAACTGATTAAGGAATGAGGCGAAGAAAACTAAAACAAGGACAGACGGTAAAGTGAATCCAATCCATGAAATAATAGCTCCTAATAGACCGCCCCGTAATAATCCAACCCCCATACCGACTTGACTGCTGGCAGGACCGGGAAGGAATTGACATAGTGCTACTAAATCTCCATAGCTTCGTTCATCCATCCATTTTCTTTTTTGCACGTATTCGTGGTGGAAATAACCAAGATGAGCGACAGGACCGCCGAATGAAGTAAGTCCTAATTTAAATGAGACGAGAAAAATCTCTAATAATGTGTGAAAGGTGTATTTGTTTTTTTTCAAAATAACCTCCTAGAATGTTTTTGCTATGTGCATTATACAAGAAGTGGTAAAGCAAAAGGAACAAATCTAATGTAAAGATTTTGTGAATCTTTTCTTTGTAATTAAAATTGAAAAAGTCATAAATGATTATGTCTAAACCATAAAGTAGTAGAAGTAGTGCTGGGAAATTTATATAAGGAGAATGCCTTATGACAACACATTTCTTTGCCAGGTTAACAGGTAAGAGGGAAGTGCCTCCTGTAAATACAGAAGCTTTTGGGGTAGCAGAGTTTATTTTTAGTGATGATTTAACGAAATTGCATTACAGAGTAATACTAAAAAATATAGAAAAGGTTACATCGTGTCAAATTCATTTAGGGAAGTCTACTCAAATTGGTCCTGTTGTTTTATATTTGTATGGTCCACTGGAGCAAGGGATTAGCTTGAACGAGGGAAGTATTACTGGTGTAGTGAATGTGGAGGATTTTGAGGGACCTTTACAAGGGAAATCATTTGTACATTTACTTCAAGAAATTATTCAAGCAAATGTATATGTTAATGTCCATACGAAATCACAAAAAAGAGGAGAAATAAGAGGGCGAGTTAGAAAAGTAAAGAAATAGAGGAAAAGGCTGTCCATATGTTGGAACAGCCTTTTCTCATTATATAAGGTGCTAGTTTTAGCAATTATTGTCGGTAAATCGATATATTTTGAAAATCGCTGATATAATCTGAGTTGCGCCGATATATTTCAATAATTGCTGATATAACTCGCGTTACGGTCGATATTTTTAAAAACTGCCTCGATTAATTTTTCACAGGTTGATTTTTAATAAAGAAGTCCATAACGTAAAATACTTCGTCATCTGGTATTTGTATTTCAAATGTATTTTCAATTGGTTGCAACGCTTTTTTTACTTTCATATACATCCAGTACTCATCTTGTCTTCTTTTCTCTTTATCAGGGTGAGGAAGAAGGCTTTCTCCTTTTTGAAGACGGTCAACCATACAGCTCATATGCAGAATAACACCCATTAAGCTATCAGGAGTTAGCTGTAAGGAAATTAATTCTTGGATTGTATTTAATGCGTAACGAATTGTTTTGATTAGTAATGCTCCATCGTTACGCTGCATTTGTTGTTCAAGAATATCCGCCATTTTTGCATATGTTTCTTCATACGTAATTAATTCTTGAATGGGCTGAATCGCTGTGTAGTTTACGATGTCTTGGAAATGATATGTTAAGCATGGTACTTGCACATCGAAATTCGTGACGATACAAATGATGTTACGCTCTTTTTTTATGTTCTCAATCATTTTCGTTAAATCTTTTTCATGGACGATACTAATCGGAATAATTTCAATTAAGTCTTTATCAAATCGTAAATAGTTCTCTAACATTTTTTGAATAGCTAAAGCACTTCCTTCACCAGTTAAGCAAGCTGTTAAAATAACAGATTTCATTGGAGAGAGAGGTTTTTTCTTTTCTTCTTGTACGTTTAAGTAAAATGGTGTTAAATTTTTTACTGTTTCATACAGCGCATCTAATGAATAACCGAGCTGAGCTTTTCGAGCTGCTTCTAGTGCGTGTGGTGTGCTCGTCATCGAGAGAACACGTACAGGAATTTTGAATTCCGTTTCTAATATGTCACCGATATAAGCAAGTGAACCCATATCAACAAGTAAAAGAAGCCCATTTACATTTTGGAGTGTTTTCATATAAACTTTCACACGCTCTAAGAAATCTTTCGGTGATTCGTGTAACGGCATATCAATACCGGTTACTTCCTCAATGCCGAGAAGTTCGTTTGCAACGTTTGCCATTTCAGTTGCGATGCCATTACCGTGTGCTAATATTAATACTTTTACTTCGGTTTGTGAGGCAGGAATTGGATCAACAACGAAGAACATTGTTAAAAAGCCAGCTTCATCAATAGGCATTGTTATTTGTAATTCTTCCTCCAGTAGTTGAATGCATTGCATAGCTACGGAAAAAGCTTCTTTATATTTCGTACGAATTTGATTTAATTGTGGGTGATGTATTTGTTTTCCGCTTTGTAAACGTTGTAGAGTTGTCTGTACATGTAAACTTAAAGCGAGAAATACTTTTTCATCAAACGTCTTAGATAAATGCTTTTCAGCAAGTTCCGCTATTTTTTCACATACGGAAACGATATTACGATCCACAATTTTAAAAACATTTTCATGGCTTGTTTTTTTTGATATTTGGTTAAAATATTGTACGAAAAAGCTTTGAACATCATTTTCTATTAGTAATTCTAATTCTTCCTCTTCAATACCACGTGCTTGAAGTTCTTCGTATTTATAGTCAATATAATCGTAAATAGAAGAGCGTTTTTCATCTTCTGTTTTATGATTACTCCAACCTTCCTCACCTGTAAATACAAATGTTTCATTTGGTATTTGGTATAAGTGACGGCTCTTCCTTTCAATGAATAACCCTTCTTTCATATACCAAGGTAAATCTGTACTTGAAACATAGACAGAATCACGTTTCTTTGTGACCAAATCAGAATAGGCTTTCGCACAGGCAATTTGAACATCTGTTTTTAATTGACCAATGTTATTGGGACAATTGTAAAAGACGAAAGCACGCATTGCATTTGGGCTAACGTGAATGTCTTTTCGCAGACGAATTGCTTCATTTGTGAAAAATAGCTGTAGTAAAGCAAAGCGCTCTTTATGTGTACGCTCACGAAGTGGTGGCAGCGTAACAGTCATTGGTATACGTCTTGTAAATGTTTTTAATAAAAATGAATTTGGTTCTTCTGTTGTTGCAGTAATGATTAATACTTGTGCTTTACGTTCGTTCTCTGTTTCTCCAAGGCGGCGGTATACTCCGCGGTCAATAAAGGTGAAAAGCATTTCTTGTCCCTCTGGAGGCAGGCGATGTACTTCATCTAAGAAAAGAATTCCTTCATGTGCTTTTTCAATTAACCCTTTTTGATCACTTGCTCCTGTATAAGCTCCTTTTTTAATCCCAAATAATTGCCCGAGTAGTAACTGTGGATTATTTGCATAATCAGCACAGTTAAATACGATAAATGGTGCATCTTTGGGAAGCTGTTCAACTTCAATTGCATATTCGTGCATTAAAGAAGCAAACATAGACTTTCCGACCCCTGTTTCTCCTAGTAGTAAAGTATGCATACCGTTTGGAGGATAGAGAATAGAAGCTTTCGCTTTTTCAATTGCAATTTTAAGGCTCGTATTTTCAATTGCAAATGTATCTAATGAAGTTATGTCTTTTGAATGCGTTTCCAACGAAGTGTTCGTTTCTATGTAAAAACGAACAGGTCGCGTATTTGTTTTTAATAAACGTTTATCTTTTACAAGTTTGTTTAAATCGCTACTTACATTGGCGCGATCTAGTTGCAGAAATGTAGCGAGTTCTGATGCGGTTACACCTTCTGTATAATTGCCTTTTTGTATTGCGTTAAAAATGAGATCTATTCGTTTCATTTCTATTCACCTCGAAACTTCATCACTATTTAAAATTTTACACAAAAATGGGAAGGGTGGGAAGAGAAAAATAAAACAGCTTTAGCACATAGGCACTAAAGCTGTTACAATCTTGTGTCTTTCCAAAAATTCACCTTGAGATGAGAAGAAGGATTATAGGGAAGAAGTTTGTATCCTTGTGACTGTAAATAATCAATTACTTTTGGCAGTATTTGTACGGTTACACTCGAATCATGCATTAAAATGACTTCGACTTGTTCATCACTTTGATTACGTACTCTTTCGAGTATGGCAGAAGGATTATCATAGCTTTTCCAGTCGTATGTATCGATCGTCCAATCCCACATTTTATACTGGGCCGATACAAGTGCGTCACGGTAATTCTTTTTTAAGTAAGGCATACTACCATATGGAACGCGAACGAGATGTGTATTTAATTTCGTAACTTGCTGGACAATACTTTGTGTTTGTTCCATTTCTCCAATTAAAGTGGAAGGGTCACCAGTGTAAAGGCGTTTTACATCATGTGACATGCTATGGAGCCCGATATAATGTCCTTCTTTAATTAATCGTTGCATCGTTTTTCTGTAATGCGGCACTTTTCCGCCAATAACAAAGAAAGTTGCTTTTCCGTTCTTTTCTTTTAAGATGTTTAAAATTTGTGTAGTATATTTGTTTGGTCCATCATCAAATGTTAAGTACGCAATTTTTTGTGTAGGAGAAGTTGTTTCAGTATTTGGATGATATTCAGCAGGAATAACAGTTGTTGCTTCAGTATTAGATGATACGTACATAGTAATCGTTAAAAATAAAATAATACATTGAAATACTCGCTTGATCATAACATTCACCCTCAGTTTGACAATCAAGATGTAAAAAAGAAAACTTGATACTTTTCTTATTATGTATATCTTTCTCCAATAGAGGAACTCTCAAACAATCTATATTTTGGAAATATAAAATGAGAATAAAAAATAGCATCCTCTTATAAGAAAGAGGATGCTATTTGAATATTTCATAATTGAAAAGGCTATACTACAATTAGTCTTCGCGTTTTTTCACTTTTTTATAAAAGGAAATGATTGGTTTGTAGCGTTCATGTACAAGCCCGATTATTTCAGCGATGATTTCTGTGAAGAAAATCAAAGCGAAAAGAAGAATAATGGATAACCATAACGTTGCACTAGTGAAAATAATGGCATTTACACTAAAGAAAATACCGAATGCGTATATAATTAGTACCGTTTTGCGATGAGAGAACCCCATTGCAAGTAAGCGGTGATGTAAATGCGATTTATCTGGTGCTGAAATAGGTTTTTTATTTACGATACGACGGATGATTGCAAATATCGTATCAAATATAGGTACACCTAAAATGATAATTGGAACGATAAAACTGAATAACGTTACACTTTTGTATAATCCAAGTAACGATATAACAGAAATACAGTATCCTAAAAATAGTGCTCCTGTATCTCCCATGAAAATTTTTGCTGGATGGAAGTTGTAGAATAAAAATCCAATTGTACTTGCTAATATAATTAATGCGAGTGGCAATATAATAGCTGTTCCAGTACCCCATGGGCTAGTGAAGGCCATATATGCTAGCGTTGCAAGTACGATAGATGAAATCCCAGCAGATAATCCATCTAAGCCGTCAATTAAGTTGATTGCATTCGTAATACCTACAAGCCAAAATACTGTAATTGGATAAGCAAGCCATCCAAGTTCAGTATCCCCAAGGAATGGGATATATAATACTTGCACTAATAATCCACTTTTTACAATCATAATGGCAACTAACAGTTGTCCACCGAATTTTACTCTCGCAGATAACTCGTACATATCATCTAAAATTCCGATGATTACAATGATAATCGCACCTAGCGTTATCGATAACATTCTTTGTTCATATAAGCCGCCGACAACAAATCCTACTGCTACACCAATAAATATTGCCAACCCGCCAAGACGTGGCATAATCTTTTGGTGCACTTTACGTGCGTTTGGCTTATCTGTCGCTCCTATTTTAAAAGCTAATTTAATAACTAAAGGAGTAACGACGAGTACAGTGATGAATGATGCCAAAATGGCATAAATCACTTGTGAGTCCATTAATACCCCACCCTTTATAGTCTAACGTAATTTTTTTTTGAAAATATATTTATCTGAAAATTATGATGTTTATTTACAGGCTCATAACATATGGTATCACAAAAAGATTAGAATTCAATCTTTTTTTCTTTTTACGGTTAATGGAAGCGGATAGAATATATGACAATTGTATATAGAATGTTGAATCATATAAGAAGGTTAATCGTACTGGGCTTTGGAATGTAACATTTCCTCTTTTTCTTCAATAGTGAATACTTTTATTTCAGTATTATAAGTGTTGCACGTAGAAATGAGTAAGTTTCGTGTTAAAATGTGGGAATTTATCACGCGTGACCTGGCAGTCTGATTCTCACTGATTAAGTTTTACTTTATAGTGCATTTAATTTTACAAAAACTTAAAAAAAAGTAAGGGAAGTAATTCATATAATGAAGAAGGAAAAGGGTTTTCTCATTTTTAATATGAGAGGGGGAAGCGCAGGGAGAGTTCTATATTTCATATCTTTTCTATTGTAAATTCCTGTGCGAAAAGGAAATGAAAATTACGATAGTAGGTACTGGATATGTTGGATTGATTACAGGAGTAGGATTGGCAAAATTAGGGCATTCAGTTACATGTTTTGATATAGATGATGAAAAAATTGAACGGATAAAACAAGGGGATTTACCTATTTATGAGGCCAGATTACATGAATTAATAAATTATGCATATGAGAATAATGCTTTAACTTTTACATCAAATAAAGAAGAGGCATTTGATGATGTAGAGTTTATATTTATTGCAGTTGGAACACCACCTTTATTAGATGGGACGGCAGATTTAACGTATATTCAGAGTGCTTGTAACGATATTGGATTATATGCGACGAACGATATTATTGTTGTTACGAAAAGTACAGTTCCAGTAGGCACAAATGATGTAATGAAGGGATGGATTGAGGAGAAGTTAAAAGGGAGGCATACAGTACATATCGTATCGAATCCAGAGTTTTTGCGTGAAGGTTCAGGTATTTATGATTTCTTTCATGGAGATCGTATTGTAATTGGAGCGGATAGTAAGGAAGTAGCAAGAAGAGTAGAGAGTTTGTATAGTGAATTATGTTTAGAAACGTATGTTACAGATATTAAAAGTGCGGAGATGATTAAATACGCGTCGAACGCCTTTTTAGCTACAAAGATTAGTTTCATTAATGAAATTTCAAATATATGTGAGAAGGTAGGCGCGAATGTATTGGATGTTGCCAAAGGGATGGGAATGGATAAGAGAATCGGTGCATCTTTTTTAAATGCGGGCATTGGCTACGGAGGGTCGTGTTTTCCGAAAGATACGAAAGCACTGGTACAAATTGCGGGAAATGTTGCTCATGATTTTCGTTTGTTAAAAGCAGTTATTGAAGTAAATAATAAGCAACAGCTGCTATTGATTGAAAAAGCGAAAAAAGTTATGAACATGAATAAAAAGCGAATTGCAGTTCTTGGCGCATCCTTTAAACCGAATACGGATGATATTAGAGAGGCATCATCTCTTATTATAATAGAAGCATTAATTAATATAGGTGCAGATATTGTTCTTTATGACCCAAAAGCAATTCAATATGTAAAGAATATATTTGGAGATGCTATACAATATAGTAGATGTATAGATGAATCGATTAGAGATGCGAGTGCGGTTTTTATCGTAACAGAATGGGGAGATATTCAAACTTATCCGTTAGAAAAGTACGTACAACTTATGAGGGAGCCTATTTTATTTGATGGGAGAAATTGTTATACTGATGAAGATGTTAAGAAACAAAAGATAGATTATTACTCGGTGGGAAGAAAAAGTATTTGTAATAGAAAAGTTTCTGTTATGCGTTAAAAAGGGATGTACTCATGCATATTTTTATATGTCATAATAGAAGCTGTAATTAGTGAAAGAAAAGAGGCAATCACATGACTGAACGTTTAAAAGTAATGACAATTTTCGGGACACGTCCAGAAGCAATTAAAATGGCACCTCTTGTATTAGAGTTGCAAAAACACCCAGAAAAAATTGAATCGATTGTGACTGTAACAGCACAACATCGCCAAATGTTAGATCAAGTATTAAGTATCTTTGGAATTACGCCAGATTTCGATTTAAATATTATGAAAGACCGCCAAACTTTAATTGATGTTACAACGCGTGGTTTAGAAGGTTTGGATAAAGTAATGAAAGAAGCGAAGCCGGATATTGTACTTGTACATGGTGATACAACAACAACATTTATTGCAAGTTTAGCTGCTTTTTATAATCAAATTCCAGTAGGGCATGTTGAGGCGGGCCTTCGTACATGGGATAAGTATTCTCCATACCCAGAAGAGATGAATCGTCAATTAACAGGTGTAATGGCGGATCTTCATTTCTCACCGACAGCAAAATCAGCAACGAACTTACAGAAGGAAAATAAAGATGAGTCACGTATTTTCATCACAGGAAATACAGCGATTGACGCGCTGCAAACGACTGTAAAAGAAACATATAGTCATCCTGTACTAGAGAAACTTGGAAATGATCGTCTTGTACTTATGACAGCTCACCGCCGTGAAAACTTAGGTGAACCGATGCGTAATATGTTCCGTGCAATTAAGCGTCTTGTTGACAAACATGAAGATGTACAAGTTGTGTACCCTGTTCATATGAACCCTGTTGTTCGTGAAATAGCAAATGAAATTTTAGGTGAACATAACCGTATTCATTTAATTGAGCCGCTAGATGTAATTGATTTCCACAATGTTGCAGCTCGTTCATACTTAATGTTAACGGATTCTGGTGGTGTACAAGAAGAAGCTCCATCACTTGGTGTACCAGTTCTTGTTCTTCGTGATACAACAGAGCGCCCTGAAGGTATTGAAGCAGGTACGCTGAAATTAGCAGGAACAGACGAAGAGACAATCTTCGGCCTTGCTGATGAGTTGTTATCAGATAAAGAAGCTCATGATAAGATGGCGAAAGCATCTAACCCTTACGGTGATGGTCGTGCATCAGAGCGCATTGTGGAAGCAATTTTACAACACTTTAATAAGTAAATAAAAAGGGCCCAATCGCATAGATTGGGCCTTTTTGTTACGGCTGATTACGCATAATCCACTCTGCATGAGCATTTGTAGAAGGTGGCGGATCAGTTGGTGTTTTATTTTGTTTTGTTTCTTTTTTTGTTTGTTCGTTAGAATTAGAACTTGAATTTGAATTTGAATCAGGATTTGAGTTGTTTTTTGTAGTTGGGTTTTTTGCTTTTTCTCCTAATTCTTTTTCAATTTCGTTACGCACCGTTTCTACACTGATTGGATCTGGAAGGAAGTAATAAATACCGCCTATCTTTTTGTCTTCGCCTTCAAGCTTTAACGTTTGCATTGTAGAAGGATCAAATCCAGAAAGTTTATTGTAAAGAGCAAGTCCGTCTGAAATAGGAATGTCGGTTTTTATATATTTTCCAACGACAGCTGTTAAATCTTTAATTTTAAATACAGTAGAGGTGGAGTTTAGTTTATGAGCAACAGCGGCCAGTAATTGTCTTTGTCTAGCAGCTCGACCATAATCGCCATTTGGATCTTGCTTTCGCATACGGACGTAAGCAAGTGCTTCTTCACCGTTTAAGTTTTGCTGTCCTTGCTTAAATTGAATTTTTTTGTAGTAATCCACGTCAGAGCGCTCCCAGAAATCGAAGGGTACGTCAACGGTAACGCCGCCAACAGCATCAACGATACCTTTAAAGCCTTGGAAATCAATTTTCAGATAATGGTCTACAGGAACTTTTAGAAAGCCTTCGACAGTTTTGATTGCCATTTCTTCTCCGCCGTAAGCATGGGCAGCGTTAATTTTGTCTTCCTTATTTTTGCCAACAATTTTAACTCGAGAATCACGAGGAATACTCATAAGTGAAATCTTTTGCGTTTTTGGATTGACTGTTGCGAACATTAATGAGTCTGTACGACCATTTTGACCATCTGTCGCATAATCTTCTATACCCATAATGAGAATTGTAAAAGGTTCCTTTGTAATTTCTACATCTTTGTTTCTTAAATCCGATTTTTCACGAGTAAAACCACTATACATCCCCATAAGAGAAGAGTAAGAATTTAACACATAAACTCCTATACTGCCAAATAAAAATGCGAAAATAAGGAAGAAGAAAAGTTTCCTTCTTCGCTTCTTTTTTATTCTGCTATTTTGGAGATGATAATAACGTTCTTCCATATATAATCTCCTTAGTTCGTTAGTTCATTTGTAGGGAAGTAATTCACTACATTAATCTTTGAAGGGGATAAATGGGTTATGCTTAGATAACATCTTGTTCTAAGTACAACATATCTCCTTTTGTAATTGTACATTTCCCGTTTGTTAATTCAATCATCCAATCTGTAAATGCTTGTTTGCCGTCTTCTTCTACATACGTATCAAATGTGACATTTTCTAGATAATGTATATCTTTAATGGCATATTTTGAATTGCGTAATTCATTTTCCACTTTGCCAAGTAATGTGTAATCAATCTCGGTTTGCATCACACGCATTAGTTTTCGCTGGACAACACCGACATGATTAATGCCTTCGCTTGTACACTTTCCATATGCACGAATTAATCCACCTGCGCCAAGTTTAATGCCACCAAAATAGCGTGTTACGACAACAACGGTATCTTTTAGTCCACGTTTTTTAAGTACCTCTAGCATTGGTACGCCAGCTGTACCGCTAGGCTCGCCGTCATCATTTGCTTTTTGAATATGATCTTGTTCGCCAATTAAATAAGCGGAACAATTATGTGTTGCATTCCAATGTTGTTTTTTTATTTTTTGTATAAATTCTTGAGCCTCTTCCTCAGTCGTTGCTCGGCTAATATAACAAATAAATCTTGATTTTTGAATGACGATTTCGTGTTCGCCGTAGTCTTTGATTGTAAAATATTGTAATAGCACTTGTGTACGCCCCTATCTATCAAAATGACTAGTACTTTCCATTTTAAAAGCGAGCCTTTTTATATTCAAACATTTTTTCTAAATATGCTGAAGTTTTTGGTGAGTATTTTATCTTTTTGTTGTAATTTGTCGAGATGGTAGGTATAATTTCAACCGGCATTTTCATGTATGGATGCACCATTTGTAGTTTTCGTGTAAAATTAGGAAATAAAACTTTTTATAAGGCAGGTACGAAAATGAAAATAGCTATTGTTACTGATAGTACGGCATATATACCGAAGCAAATTCGTGATGAACTCAATATATATATGATTCCATTAAACGTTGTGTTTGGAACAGAATCTTATCAAGAAGAAGCTGAAATTTCAGCAGATGATTTTTATGTGAAAGTACGTGAACAAGAGGAACTTCCAAAAACTTCTCAACCAGCAATCGGAAAGTTTGTTGAGCTATATGAAGAACTAGCTAAAGATTATGATGCAGTTATTAGTATTCACCTATCAAGTGGAATTAGTGGTACATATCAAACATCAACGACAGCTGGACAGATGGTAGAGGGTATTGATGTATACACGTATGACTCTGAAATTAGTTGTGAAGTACAAGGATTTTATGTGCGTGAAGGTGCAAAGTTAGCAAGTGAAGGAAAGAACCCGAAAGAGATTATCGCTCGTTTTGATGAAATGAAGAAAACGATGGACGCCTATTTTGTAGTTGATGATTTACATCATTTACAGCGTGGTGGTCGATTGAATAGCGCGCAAGCTTTCATCGGCAGTCTGTTACAAGTGAAGCCAGTTTTATATTTTAGAGATAAAATCATTATTCCGTTTGAAAAGATTCGTACACGTAAAAAAGCATTAAAACGTATCATTGAAATTTTTGATGAGCAAGCAAGTAAAGGTGTACCTATGGAAGCAGTTATCATTCATGCGCAACGTGAAGAAGAAGCGAATGAATGGAAGAAAGAATTAGAAGCAAAATATCCTCACGTCACAATTCGTACAGGTTATTTTGGAGCTGTAATTGGTACGCACTTAGGTGAAGGTGCATTAGGTCTTGGATGGTATACGAAGTAATAAAGATATAAAAGCTCTCTTTTTAAGAGGGTTTTTTTACGGGTATGTTACGTTTAGTTGACAAGTTAATATTTGGAAATGGTAAAATGTACGTAAAATAAAATAATGAGGAAAGTTTTATAACTTACTTTTTACAAGAAACTATATTATAATGGAAGAGAGGTGAAACATATGGAGCATAATTCTTGTTTATGTCCAAAGTTTGAGTCAGCTTTTACTCTGCTTAGTAAGAAGTGGACTGGCTTAATTATTAAATCTTTGCTTGAAGAGTCGAAACGTTTTAGAGAAATCGCAGATATTATCCCAAATATGAGCGATCGTATGTTGTCAGAGCGTTTGAAGGAATTGGAAAGCGAGGGCATTGTAGTTCGTAATGTCTATCCAGAAGTACCAGTTCGAATCGAGTATGGCTTAACTGACAAGGGAAAAGCGTTAGAAAGTGTTATGGATGAGGTCCAAAATTGGGCTGAGAAATGGATGAAGTAGCATTTCATCTGTATTCGTATATTTAATAAAACGTAAGGAATTCCTTACGTTTTTTCTTTGTTTATAGAAGTGAGAAAAGTATATAAATTTCTACACATACATACAAAAATATACGCATTTTGCGCTAGAGCTACATATAATATTACATTTGTTTTACAAAAACGTAACATTAGCAAAAAAAATCCCGAATTATGGTATAAATTTTATAGGTTATATACGGAAAAAGAAAAAAGAAAGCGGTGTAAAAAATAAAATGAAAAAGCTAAAAATGGCATCTTGTGCATTAGTTGCAGGATTAATGTTTTCTGGGCTAACACCAAATGTATTTGCAGAAGATAAAATTTCTGACGTGAAATCACAAATTAACACACAAAATGACACTTTACATAAACAACAACAAGAACGTGATGAATTACAAAAGCAAATGAATGACTTAAACAAAACAATTCAAGGTTTAGATAAATCTGTTCAAGAGAATGCTGCAAAGCTTGATGAAACAATGAAAAAAGTTGCTGATACTGAGCAATTAATTGAAAAGAAAAATAAAGATATTGCAGAATTACAAACAAAGATTGCAAAACGTGAAGAGTTATTAAGAAAGCGTTTAGTTGCACTTCAAGAACAACCAAATACGAACGTTGTAACAGAAGTTCTTGTAAACTCTAAAAACGTTGCAGATTTAGTTGATCGTTTAACTTCTGTTTCTAAAATTCTTGAGTCTGATGAAGATATCATGAAAACACAACAAGAAGACCAAGCTAGTGTGAAAAAAGATGTTGCAACGGTAAAAGAAAAACAAAAAGAATTAAAAGAAGCACAAGCTCAAATTGAAACTGCTAAGAAAGAACTTGACGCTGAAAAAGAGAAAAAAGCAACAGCGGTAAACGATTTAAGCGGTAAAATGGATACAGTTGTAACTTCAATGACAAGTACGGAAGGTCAATTGAAAGAGCTTGAGAAACAAGCATTACAATTACAACGCATTGCCGAAGAAGAAGCACAAGCAAAAGCTGCACAAGAAGCTGCTGCTCAAAAACAAGCAGAGCAAGCTGCTAAAGCTGCGCAAGCTCAACCAGCACAAGCACCTGCAGAGCAAGCTGCACCAGCAAACAATGGTGGACAAGCTCAAAAAGAAGAGCCTAAAAAAGAAGAACCTAAAAAGGAAGAGCCTAAAAAAGAGGCACCTAAAGCAGAAAAGAAAACACCAGAGCAAAACCCAGCACCAACTCCACCGGATACTGGCGTAATTGGTAAAGCTAAGCAATATTTAGGTAAGCCATATGTTTGGGGAAGTGCATCTCCATCAAACGGTGGTTTTGACTGTAGTGGATTCATTTCTTACATCTTTGGTGTAGGTCGTCAAGACGTTAGGGGTTACTGGAACTCAGTTTCTAAAGTAGATAGCCCACAACCAGGAGACTTAGTATTCTTCCAAGGTACTTATAAAGCAGGTCCATCTCACATCGGTATTTACGTTGGTAATGGCCAAATGATCCATGCTAGTGATAAAGGAATTGCGTACGGTGATATTAACAGTTCGTATAACAAAAAACATTTCTTAGGATACGGTCGATTCTAGGATTTATAAAAGAATAAAACATGTGTATAAAGTCGATAGCTTACTATTTTATAAGTAGGTTATCGGCTTTTTTGAGTTTTTACGAGATGATGAGAAAGGTTTATAGTAGTGCTGGAGGTGATTGTTGATGCTATCGGGGAAACAGTTGCTATTAGAAGAACTTTCTTCAGATTTACAGAGGGAATTAAACGATTTGAAAAAGAAGGGAGAGATCGTATGTGTACAAGGTGTAAAAAAGAAGAATTCTAAATATATGTGCCAACGCTGTGGAAATGTAGATCGGCGGCTATTTGCATCGTTTTTATGTAAAAGGTGCAGTAAAGTGTGCACATATTGCCGGAAGTGTATAACGATGGGGAGAGTAAGTGAATGTGCTGTACTTGTTCGCGGGATTGCTGAAAGAAAGAGAGAAAAGAATTCAAATTTGTTACAGTGGAACGGGACGTTGTCTACTGGCCAAAATTTGGCGGCGCAAGGAGTTATAGAGGCTATTAAGCAAAAAGAATCATTTTTTATTTGGGCTGTATGCGGGGCTGGGAAAACAGAGATGTTGTTTTACGGAATTAACGAAGCGCTTCAAAAAGGAGAAAGAGTTTGTATCGCAACGCCGAGAACGGATGTTGTTCTGGAATTAGCACCGAGATTGCAAGAAGTATTTCCATATATACAGGTAGCGGCTTTATATGGAGGGAGTGTGGATAAAGAAAAAGATGCAGTACTAGTCGTTGCGACTACGCATCAATTATTACGTTATTATAGGGCGTTTCATGTCATGGTTGTAGATGAGATAGATGCTTTTCCATATTGTGCAGATCAAATGTTACAGTACGCGGTAAAACAAGCGATGAAAGAAAAAGCGGCGCGTATTTATTTAACTGCGACTCCAGATGAAACATGGAAGCGAAAACTTAAACAAGGTAAACAAAAAGGTGTTATTGTTTCTGGACGATATCATCGTCATCCTTTGCCAGTTCCTTTATTTTGTTGGTGCGGGAATTGGAAAAAAAACCTCATTCATAAAAGAATTCCTCGAGTTTTACTACAGTGGTTACAAACATACTTAAATAAAAAATTCCCTATTTTTTTATTCGTCCCCCATGTGCGATATATAGAAGAAATAAGCTTGTTGTTAAAACCATTAAACAATCGAATTGAAGGTGTACATGCAGAAGATCCGGAGAGAAAAGAAAAAGTAGCGGCTTTCAGAAAGGGAGAAATCCCATTATTAGTTACAACGACAATTTTAGAGCGAGGCGTAACGGTGAAAAATTTGCAAGTCGCAGTTTTAGGGGCGGAAGAAGAAATATTTTCAGAAAGTGCGCTCGTACAAATTGCGGGCCGAGCAGGGCGGAGCTTTGAAGCACCGTATGGAGAGGTCATTTATTTTCACTATGGCAAGACAGAGGCGATGGTGCGCGCGAAAAAACATATTCAAGGTATGAATAAAAATGCGAAAGAACAAGGATTGATCGATTAATGCATTGTTTACTTTGTGATGAGTGTTTTGTAGAAAAGATTAGTTGGTACACTTTTTTTGTAAAGTGTCATAGAAAATATATATGTGATAGATGTGAGCAGAAACTTTCCTATATTATAGGAGAAATTTGCATGGAGTGCGGGCGACCTTTAGAATTTGTTCCTGCCTCATTTCAAGAAGACGGTATTTGTATAGATTGTATAAGGTGGATGAAAGAGGAGGAGTATCGTTCTTTTAAAAACCGTTCGTTATATATGTATGATGATGAGATGAAAGAAATAGTAGCGCAGTTTAAGTTTCGGGGGGATGCAGAGTTAGTGCACATTTTTTATCGTCCTTTTCGAAATTTATTTCAAAAGCATTTTGCCAATGTTTCAACTGTTATCGCTGTTCCGCTTAGTAAGGAAAGGGAAATTGAACGTGGTTTTAATCAAGCTGAGTTATTAGCAACTTGTTTGCCTGTCAAAATTTCTTATCCATCATTAAGAAGAAGGGAAACAGAAAAGCAAAGTAAGAAGACACGTAAAGAAAGGGTGTCAGGAAGCAATCCTTTTTATTTTCAGGGAGAAGAGATGTTTTCTGGGCAACATATTTTACTCGTTGATGACGTGTATACGACAGGGATTACAGTTAGGCAAATCGGAAGTTTGTTATATGAAAGAGGGGCAAGAGAAGTATCTAGTTTGACACTTTGTAGAAGTTAATATGGCAGTGTCGAAAGGGATAATAAAAAGGCGATAAGTCTTCTTTGACTTCATATGTTGTCATTCGTTATAGTCAAAATATGGGGCGAATGCCCTGATTTTTAGAGTGAAGGGAATGGAATGAACATGCAAGGAAGAGTGAAATGGTTCAATGCAGAAAAGGGATTTGGGTTTATTGAGCGTGAAGATGGTGACGATGTATTTGTCCATTTTTCTGCTATTCAACAAGATGGATATAAGTCATTAGAAGAAGGGCAACAAGTAGAGTTTGACATTGTAGATGGAGCACGTGGACCACAAGCAGCTAATGTTGTGAAACTGTAGGGGATATTGTTTTTGGAAGAGAAAGCTGCGTTTGTGGCAACGTTATATATATGTAGTAGAACCTCTTGTTTTTCGCAAGGGGTTTTTGTTATAGGGTAAGTTGTCAAAAAGTTGTTTCTTTTCTGTAACGAATTGTCCACAGAAACATTCGTTATTCACGATGTTAATAGGATAAAATAAAGATAGAAACGATGCATCTTTTCATTTCAACAAAAAACGATAAAAAAATTGCAATTCTACTAATTTTTTTAAAAAAGTTAGAAGGAGTTTTTAAGCCAATGTCGAAATTATAATACATAGGCTTGAAAGGAGGAATTCATCTATGAAATTCAACATTCGTGGTGAAAATATTGAAGTAACTCCAGCATTAAAGGAATATGTAGAGAAAAAACTAAGTAAGTTAGAGCGTTATTTTGATACATTCCCAGAGATTAAAGTTAATTTAAAAGTATACTCTGACAAGCAACGTGTCGAGGTAACAATACCATTTACTGATTTATTACTTCGTGCAGAAGAAACTAATAGCGATATGTACGCTGCTATCGATTTAGTAGTTGATAAAATTGAGCGACAAATTCGTAAACATAAAACAAAAGTAAATCGTAAGTTACGTGAGAAAGGTTCTATGAAAACGAACTTTATCCTTCCAGAAGCAGTAGCTGTTTTGGATGAGGTAGAAGAAGATGAATTAGAACTTGTACGTACAAAACGATTCGATTTAAAACCGATGGACGTTGAAGAGGCAATCCTACAAATGGATATGCTAGGACATAATTTCTTCGTCTTCACAAATGCTGATACAAACGAAACTAATGTTGTATATGGCCGTAAAGATGGGAAATACGGTTTAATCGAAACTAAATAATAATTCGAAAGCGCAGCCAAATGAGGCTGCGCTTTTTTTGCTGAAAATAGATTTTTAAAAAACTTTTCTTAATTTAGAACGAGACAATCGGCCGATTGTTGTCATAGTTATAAGACAAGTGTTACAATTATCATTAGGTATATACATTTTAGTTTTTTAATTAGGAGAAAAATTGGCATAACATACATTTGATTTTTATAACGACTGATTGTAATAGAGAAAAAGAAAAACAATCGGAAGTTTTATTTTAATAAAAAGAGGAGCGTATTTCCTATGATCGGTATTTTAAAAAAGGTGTTTGATGTAAATCAACGCCAAATTAAACGTATGCAGAAAACAGTTGAGCAAATTGATGCATTAGAGTCATCTATTAAGCCACTAACTGATGAACAATTAAAAGGAAAGACGCTTGAATTTAAAGAACGTCTAACAAAAGGTGAAACAGTAGATGATCTACTACCTGAAGCTTTCGCGGTTGTTCGCGAAGCGGCAACTCGTGTTCTTGGAATGCGTCCATATGGCGTACAGTTAATGGGTGGTATTGCCTTACATGAAGGGAATATTTCTGAGATGAAAACGGGTGAAGGTAAAACGTTAACATCTACATTACCTGTATATTTAAATGCTTTAACAGGAAAAGGTGTTCATGTTGTTACAGTCAATGAATATTTAGCACAACGTGATGCGAGCGAAATGGGACAACTTCATGAGTTCCTTGGCTTAACGGTAGGAATTAACTTGAATAGTATGTCACGCGAAGAGAAACAAGAGGCTTATGCTGCTGATATTACGTATAGCACAAATAATGAGCTTGGATTCGATTACTTACGTGATAACATGGTTTTATATAAAGAGCAGTGCGTTCAACGTCCACTTCACTTTGCTATTATCGATGAAGTCGATTCTATTTTAGTCGATGAAGCACGTACGCCGCTTATTATTTCAGGACAAGCTCAAAAATCAACAGAGCTATACATGTTTGCAAATGCATTTGTTCGTACGTTAGAAAATGAAAAAGATTATTCATTTGATGTGAAAACGAAAAATGTAATGCTAACAGAAGATGGTATTACGAAAGCGGAGAAAGCTTTCCATATTGAAAACTTATTCGATTTAAAACATGTAGCACTTCTTCACCATATTAATCAGGGACTTCGTGCACACGTTGTTATGCACCGTGATACAGATTATGTTGTACAAGAAGGCGAAATCGTAATTGTAGACCAATTCACTGGTCGTCTTATGAAAGGTCGTCGTTATAGCGAAGGATTACACCAAGCGATTGAAGCAAAAGAAGGTGTAGAAATTCAAAATGAAAGCATGACGCTTGCAACAATTACATTCCAGAACTACTTCCGTATGTATGAAAAATTATCTGGTATGACTGGTACAGCGAAAACAGAGGAAGAGGAATTCCGTAACATTTACAATATGAACGTTATTGTAATTCCGACCAACAAACCGATTATTCGTGATGATCGTGCCGATTTAATCTTTAAATCAATGGAAGGTAAGTTCAATGCTGTTGTTGAGGATATTGTAAATCGTCATAAAAAAGGACAACCTGTTCTTGTAGGTACAGTTGCAATTGAAACTTCAGAGCTTATTTCAAAAATGTTAACGCGTAAAGGTGTACGTCATAACATCTTAAATGCGAAAAACCATGCTCGTGAAGCAGATATCATTGCAGAGGCTGGTATGAAAGGTGCTGTAACAATCGCGACGAACATGGCAGGTCGTGGTACAGATATTAAGCTTGGAGACGATGTGAAAAACGTTGGTTTAGCAGTTATCGGTACAGAGCGTCACGAAAGTCGTCGTATTGATAATCAGTTACGTGGTCGTGCTGGTCGTCAAGGGGACCCTGGTGTTACGCAGTTCTACTTATCGATGGAAGATGAATTAATGCGCCGATTTGGTTCAGATAATATGAAAGCAATGATGGACCGCCTTGGTATGGATGATTCTCAGCCGATTGAAAGTAAAATGGTTTCTCGTGCGGTAGAATCTGCACAAAAACGTGTTGAAGGAAATAACTATGATGCACGTAAGCAGTTACTGCAATATGATGATGTACTTCGTCAACAACGTGAAGTTATTTACAAACAGCGTCAAGAGGTAATGGAGTCTGACAACTTACGCGGCATTATTGAAGGTATGATGAAATCTACAGTAGAACGTGCTGTTGCCCTTCATACACAAGAGGAAATTGAAGAAGATTGGAACATTAAAGGTCTTGTTGACTACTTAAATACAAACCTTCTTCAAGACGGAGATGTAAAAGAAGAAGAATTACGTCGCCTTGCTCCTGAGGAAATGAGCGAACCGATTATCGCGAAATTAATAGAGCGATACAATGAAAAAGAAAAGCTTATGCCAGAAGAGCAAATGCGTGAGTTTGAGAAGGTTGTTGTATTCCGCGTTGTAGATACGAAATGGACAGAGCATATTGATGCGATGGATCACCTTCGTGAAGGTATTCATTTACGTGCTTACGGTCAAATCGATCCACTTCGTGAGTACCAAATGGAAGGGTTCGCGATGTTCGAGTCAATGGTTGCCTCTATTGAAGAGGAAATTTCTCGTTACATTATGAAAGCTGAAATTGAACAAAACTTAGAACGTCAAGAAGTTGTTCAAGGTGAAGCTGTTCATCCTTCTAGCGATGGCGAAGAAGCAAAGAAAAAGCCAGTTGTAAAAGGTGACCAAGTGGGCCGCAACGATTTATGTAAATGTGGTAGCGGTAAAAAATATAAAAACTGCTGTGGTATCGTTCAGTAATATAGGACGGTAGCTTTGGCTGTTTTGCAAACTTTTATATCAAAAATGTATAATTAAGAAGGATTAAACTCTCTCCGTAATAAGTGGAGAGAGTTTCCCTTGTTTTCATACGAAAGTAACAGCAATTACATAGAGGTGAAGGAAATGGAATTAGTAGAAATTAGACAGGAATTAGAGAAAATGGCTAAGCGATTAGCGGCTTTTAGGGGGTCTCTTTGACCTCCCTACTAAGGAGAAACAAATTGCAGAATTAGAAGAAAAAATGATGGGCGCAGGATTTTGGGATGACCAACAAGGCGCGCAAGCTGTAATTAATGAAGCGAATGCGTTAAAAGATATGGTTGGAAAGTTCCGTCAGTTAGATGAGACGTTCGAAAATTTAGAAATCACGCATGAGCTTTTAAAAGAAGAGTATGATGAAGATTTACATGAGGAATTAGAATCAGAAGTAAAAGGCTTAATTCAAGAAATGAATGAGTATGAGCTTCAGTTACTATTAAGTGATCCTTATGATAAAAATAATGCGATTTTAGAATTACATCCAGGTGCAGGTGGAACTGAGTCACAAGACTGGGGTTCTATGTTATTACGTATGTACACACGCTGGGCTGAAAAACGCGGATTCAAAGTAGAAACGGTTGATTATTTACCAGGTGATGAAGCTGGTATTAAGAGTGTAACTTTATTAATTAAAGGTCATAACGCTTACGGTTACTTAAAAGCAGAGAAAGGTGTACATCGTCTTGTACGTATTTCACCATTCGATTCTTCAGGGCGCCGTCATACATCTTTCGTATCTTGTGAAGTTGTACCAGAGTTCAATGATGAAGTTGAAATCGAAGTACGTACAGAAGACTTAAAAATTGATACGTACCGAGCAAGTGGAGCTGGTGGGCAGCACGTAAATACGACAGATTCAGCAGTTCGTATTACACATACACCGACAAATACGGTTGTAACATGTCAGTCGGAGCGTTCTCAAATTAAAAACCGTGAGCATGCGATGAAAATGTTAAAAGCGAAATTATATCAAAAGAAACTAGAAGAGCAACAAGCAGAATTAGATGAAATTCGCGGAGAGCAAAAAGAAATCGGATGGGGTAGCCAAATCCGTTCTTACGTATTCCACCCGTATTCTCTTGTAAAAGACCATCGTACAAATACGGAGGTTGGTAACGTACAAGCTGTTATGGATGGAGAGATTGATCCATTTATTGATGCTTACTTACGTTCTCGCATCTAATAAGCGTAAAAAAAGCCAACGAAATTGTTGGCGCATGCTGAGGACAATAGAGGATATAAAGAATTTGATTCTATTTTTATAGATGAAGTAAAGAGGAAGAGAAGTTGGAAACGACAACTTCTCTTTTTGATGGGATTATATGTAGATTACAATGCTGTATATTGTTTTGTAAAAAGTAGAGAATAATAAAATAGAGCGGTAATAGGGTAAAGATTTATATAGAACTTTTCTAATTTTTCTTTTAAAAAGGATACTTTATAGAAGTTTTTTAAGTTGTTCACAGAATTGAAACAACTTATGAAAGCTTTATTTTATCAAGGTTCTCACTGTATTTTTGAGGAATATGAAATACACCTTAGTTTTTCTATATAAAGATAATGCTTATAATGAAAATGAGTGTGTTAGGAATAAAAAGAATATCAACAATGGGGAGCGATAGAAGTGAAAAAGAAATTGTTGGCTATTGCGCTAGGGACATCGGTTGTTTTTGCTTTAGGAGCATGCGGAAATAAAGAAGAGAGTAAGTCTTCGAAACAGTCTGCAAGCACAGACAGCGCAGAACAAATTTTCCAAAGAAGTTGTGCGGGATGTCACGCAACAGATTTATCAGGGGCAACTGGACCTGATTTAAGAAAAGTAGGCGGTAAGTACGACGCTGCAGATATTGAAGAGATTATTAAAAAAGGCCGTGGTTCAATGTCACCAGGACTTATTCAAGGTGAAGATGCGAAAAAAGTATCTGAATGGTTAGCTGAACATAAATAAAAAGGTGAAATGGGCGAGTTGATAATATAGTCAGCTCGTTTTCCTTTTTTCTGGTATGTAACATAACTGTAACAAAAATGTATCCAAATTGGAAACCGTTTGATGTTACAATGGGGTTTGTAGAATTTTGCTGAAATATATTACATAGAGTGGTATTGCTTATGAGAAAGCATAAGTAAACTACCTTCAACAAGGATGACTAAATGAAAATGAAGGATGTCTTTTATTTTCAGATGTACAGAAAAGTATTTCGAAAAAAATCATTAAGTATTGGGTGATAAATAATGATAAAAATGACGAATGTTTATAAGGAGTACCCGAATGGTATGAAAGCCATTGCTGGTCTTACAGTTAACATTAAACAAGGTGAATTCGTATACGTAGTTGGACCGAGTGGAGCCGGGAAATCTACATTTATTAAAATGATGTATCGTGAAGAGAAACCATCTACAGGATCTATTAATGTAAATGGACTTACTATCGAAACATTGGCAGAAAGAGACGTTCCGTATTTTCGTCGTCAATTAGGCGTAATTTTCCAAGATTTTAAATTGCTACCTAAATTAACGGTATATGAGAATGTTTCGTTTGCTTTAGAAGTAATTGAAGAAGAACCGGATGCAATTCGTGAGCGTGTAACAGAAGTGCTAGGTCTTGTAGGTCTTGAAGATCGTGCAGACGCACTTCCAAGTGAGCTTTCAGGTGGGGAGCAACAACGTGTGGCTATTGCAAGAGCAATTGTAAATAGACCAAAGGTTGTAATTGCCGATGAGCCAACAGGTAACTTAGATATTGAAACAGCTCTTGATATTATGAATATTTTTACTCGCATTAATGAGCGCGGCACAACGATCGTTATGGCGACGCATAATGCAGATATCGTAAATACAATCCGTCATCGTGTAATCGCGATTGAAGGCGGAAAAATTGTTCGAGATGAGATTGAGGGAGGATACGGATATGAAGGCTAAGACCCTTAGTCGACATTTGCGAGAAGGTGTAAAGAATCTATCACGTAACGGATGGATGACATTTGCTTCTGTTAGTGCAGTAACAGTTACATTATTACTTGTAGGTGTCTTTTTAACAGCGATTATGAATATGAACCATTTTGCGACGAAAGTAGAGCAAGATGTAGAGATTCGTGTACACATTGATCCAGCTGCAAAAGAAGCGGATCAAAAGAAATTAGAAGAAGATATGAGTAAGATTGCAAAAGTAGATTCTATTAAATATTCTTCTAAAGAAGAAGAGTTAAAACGTTTAATTAAAAGCTTAGGTGATAGTGGAAAAACGTTTGAGTTATTTGAACAAGATAACCCACTTAAAAACGTATTCGTTGTAAAAGCAAAAGAACCAACCGATACAGCGACAATCGCGAAGAAGGTTGAAAAAATGCAGTTTGTTAGTAATGTTCAGTACGGAAAAGGGCAAGTTGAACGATTATTTGATACTGTAAAAACTGGTCGTAACATTGGGATTGCGTTAATTGCTGGCCTTTTATTCACAGCGATGTTCTTAATCTCTAATACAATTAAAATTACAATTTATGCTCGTAGTACAGAAATTGAAATTATGAAACTTGTTGGTGCAACAAACTGGTTTATTCGTTGGCCATTCTTGCTAGAGGGATTATTCTTAGGAGTATTAGGATCAATTATTCCAATTGGCCTAATTCTAATTACGTATAATTCGTTGCAAGGTGTGTTTAATGAAAAACTTGGCGGAACAATTTTCGAGCTTCTACCATACAGTCCGTTCGTATTCCAATTAGCTGGTTTACTAGTGTTAATCGGTGCTTTAATCGGTATGTGGGGAAGTGTAATGTCAATTCGTCGCTTCTTAAAAGTATAAAAAGTTGCAAACATAATTCGTACAAGCTTATCATATAGTAGAAATAGGTAAAGGCATCACACACTGTGTGATGCCTTTTGCTACACCACCTGTGTGTTTTGGAAAGGGGAATTCCGCATTGAAACGTAGAGTTGCAATTATTGGAATGGTTGTTGCATTTTTAATTGGTGCTGGCGGAATGTTTGCAGGCATGTCTGTATTTGGGGTTAACCCATCAGAAGTAACGCAAACAATTTCGAGTGGGAATGCTAGCACTGCGCAAGGGAATTTGGCAAAAATTAATGAGGCGTATGCACTAATTGATTCACGTTATGTGGAAGACGTGAAAGATGAAAAGTTAGTTGAAGGTGCAATACAAGGTATGTTGTCTACGCTGAAGGACCCTTATTCCACGTATATGGATAAAGAAACAGCCAAACAGTTTAGTGAATCGCTTGATCCCGAATTAGAGGGGATTGGGGCTGAGGTGAACAAGACGGACGGTAAGCTTATTATCGTATCGCCAATTAAAGGTTCACCAGCAGAAAAGATAGGAATTAAACCGAATGACCAAATTTTATCTGTAGATGGAAACAGTGTGAAAGACTTATCACGTGAAGAAGCAGTATTAAAAATTCGTGGTAAAAAGGGAACGACTGTCGCAATTGAAATTAAACGTGCGGGAGTAACTGATCCGATCGTATTTAAAATTAAGCGTGAAAAGATTCCAATCTTTACAGTATTTAGTTCTGTGAAGCAAGAGAGTGGAAAAGATATCGGTTATATGCAAATCACTTCTTTTGCTGAAAATACAGCGAAAGAATTTAAGGATCAGTTAAAAGAGTTAGAGAAGAAAAATATAAAAGGCTTAGTTATTGACGTGCGTGGTAATCCTGGTGGCTATTTAAATAGTGTAGAAGATATACTAGGGGAAATTATGACGAATAAAAAGCCGATGCTACAAGTAGAGCAGCGAAATGGTGAGAAGAAGAAATTCTCTACGGAACTGAAAGAGAGAAAACCATATCCAATTTCAGTATTAATTGATAATGGAAGTGCTTCTGCTTCAGAGATTTTAGCGGGTGCGCTAAAAGAAGGAGAAGGATACGATTTAATTGGTGAAAAGACATTTGGTAAAGGTACTGTCCAGCAAGCTGTTCCATTTAAAGACGGCAGCAACATTAAATTAACGATGTTTAAATGGTTAACACCGGATGGGAACTGGATTCATAAAAAAGGAATCGCGCCAACAGTAGAAGTGAAGCAACCAAATTATTATCATGCGACACCAATTCAAATTGAAAAAACACTTTCATACAATTCAAATGATGTACAAGTAAAACATGCTCAAGAAATGCTTAAGAGCTTAGGGTATGTACCAGGTCGTGAAGATGGATACTTTAGTAAAGAGACAGAATCGGCTCTGAAAGCATTCCAAAATGCAAATGAGATGGAAGCGACAGGACAGCTTGATAAAAAGACAGCTGAAGCGATTCAAACTAAAATTATCGAAAAAATTCGTTCTGGAGAAAATGATCTACAATTACAGTCAGCATTAAAATTAATGGCAAAATAAGAAGAAATACAGGCAGTTTGCTGCCTGTATTTTTTTGTGTTAAACAAACGTTTGTTTAGTTATGATAATATAAAAAGAAAGAATGATATAAATGGTGGTGAATGAGTTCATGGAGGCGTGGATTTTTGAAATAATGCGGGCAGTTGGACGTTTTTTCTTACACCCTGCTGTCTATATATTTGTAATAAGTAGTATCTTCGTTGGATACTTACGTATGTTAAGAGAACGAAAAGATTTTTCTTTTAAAGTTTATGATATTTGGTTTGAACTGCGAACCTCTCTATTTGCAGGGATTGGATACGGATTAGTAGTATCTATTGTTACGATTGGGCTTGGACTTGTTGTTTCTAAAGCGAGCTTATGGGCCATTTTAATTTGGACGTTACTATTTGGATTAACGGCTATGTATCGATATTTATCGGCAGCTTATACATTTAGCATTGCGATTGTATGTGTTCTATTATCTTCTAAGCTACCAGTTTCCTTTTTACAGCTTCGAGAAGGTGAAGAGAGTACCATTGTATCCCTTGTTATTTTACTAGGCGTTATGCTTATTGTAGAAGGCTTATTGATTTCTAAAAACGCAGTAGGATATTCGACGCCGAGGATTAGGAAGGGGAAGCGTGGATTAAAGATTGGTTTACACGAATCAAAGCGTTTATGGATCGTTCCTATTTTTATTCTTGTACCGGGTGATGCGGTAACGCAGTTTATTTCATGGTGGCCTGTCGTTTCAATCGGTTCAAATACATATTCTCTATTCCTCGTTCCATTTTTAATTGGATTTATGAGAAAGATTAAAAGTTATGAGCCGACGGAAGCTTTATTATTTACAGGAAGACGTGTTTATGGATTAGCAGGATTTGTGCTCGTTTTAGGAATCGCAAGTTATTGGTGGCACGTACTTGCAATTATCGCGATGGGAGTCGCAATGCTTGGGCGTTTCACAATCTCGATGCAAGAGAAAATTGCCGATGAAACAAGACCAGCATATTTTGCTGCACGCAATGATGGGCTCGTTGTACTAGATACAATTCCAAATACAATTGGAGCAGAGCTAAAATTACTGCCTGGAGAAATTATTACGAAAGTAAATGGAGTCATTCCAAAAAGCGCCGAGGAATTTTATGATGCGCTTCAAACGAAGACGACAGGAGCATTTTGTAAATTAGAAGTATTAGATACAAATGGTGAGCTTCGTCTTGCACAAACTGCATTATATGCTGGTGGACATCACGAATTAGGTATTGTATTCGTTGAACAGGAGCATGAGTGGGATTCGGAAGCGATGTAATAGAAGGAATGGTATCACCTTGTGGTGGTACCTTTTTTATTTTTGGGGGAGGGGAGAGTAGTTAGTAAATGAAATTTATATCGGCGATTATCCGAATATATCAGCGCAACTTGAAATATATCGGCGATTTTGCAAATATATCAGCGCAACTCGAAATATATCGGCGATTATTCGAATATATCGACTTTCCAGCAAAAAACGACAACTATCGCAAAGCTTATTTTCAGTTTCATAGACGGATAACTTGAATAATTATTTGATAATGGTTATCATTTAGGGAGTCTTTTTAATTTTGGAAAATGGAGGTAAGATATGCTGCGTAAATTTTTCTCGTACTATAAACCGTATAAAGGTTTATTTATACTCGACTTTTCTTGTGCGGTTGTCGCAGGATTATTAGAACTCGGCTTCCCGCTTATCGTAAATCAATTTATTGATAAGTTATTGCCAGGGCAAAACTGGACGCTTATTTTATGGGCTTGTTTCGGTTTACTCGCAGTTTATATGTTAAATGCAGGCTTACAATATGTCGTTACATATTGGGGACATATGCTTGGTGTTAACATTGAAACAGATATGAGGCAGAAATTATTTGATCATATTCAAAAGCTATCATTCAGATTTTTTGATAATAATAAAACTGGTCATTTAATTTCACGCCTTACAAACGATTTAATGGAAATTGGGGAAATTGCTCACCATGGACCAGAAGATCTATTTATCGCCGTAATGACTTTAGTTGGGGCATTCTCATTTATGATGATGATCAACTGGAAGTTAGCGTTATTAACGTTCTTCGTCATTCCATTCCTATTATGGTTAGCACTTTACTTTAATAAAAAAATGACAGGTACATTTAGACGTTTATTCTCAGACGTTGCTGATTTTAATGCATGCATTGAGAACAATGTTGGGGGAATTCGTGTTGTACAAGCATTCGGAAATGAAAAGTTTGAGAAAGAGCAATTTGCTGTCAACAACGCTCGTTTCCGTACAACGAAATTAATGGCGTATAAAATTATGGCGTTAAATTCATCGATTAGTTATATGCTCATGCGGCTCGTAACGCTCTTCGTCTTAATATGCGGTACATGGTTTGTTCTGCAAGGAGAATTAACGTACGGTGGATTTATCGGATTCGTTCTATTAACGAATATTTTCTTCCGCCCAATTGAAAAAATTAACGCGGTAATCGAAAGCTATCCGAAGGGAATCGCCGGTTTTAAAAGATATGTAGAGCTTCTTGAAACAGAGCCTGACATTGTAGACTCTAAAGATGCAATGGAAGTTAAACATGTACATGGTGATATTCAATATAACAACATTACGTTCGGATATGAAAATAAAGAACCAATTTTAAATGACATTAGTTTGAAAATACATGCAGGTGAAACGGTTGCGTTCGTTGGACCATCAGGAGCTGGGAAAACGACGTTATGTAGCCTATTACCACGTTTTTATGAGCAATCATCTGGATCAATTCAAATTGATGGGATTGATACGAAAGATATGACATTATCTTCACTTCGTAAGCAAATTGGAATTGTGCAGCAAGACGTGTTCTTATTTTCAGGAACAATTCGTGAAAATATCGCTTACGGAAATTTAAAGGCATCAGAGGCTGAAATTTGGCAGGCAGTAAAACGTGCGCAGTTAGAAGATTTAATTTACTCACAGCCGGACGGTTTAGATACTGTTATCGGTGAGCGCGGTGTGAAACTTTCAGGTGGACAAAAGCAGCGTCTAGCTATTGCTCGTATGTTCTTAAAAAACCCACCAATTTTAATATTGGATGAAGCAACTTCTGCACTAGATACAGAGACGGAACTTGCGATTCAAAAATCGCTTGCTGAACTATCTGTTGGTCGTACAACATTAGTTATCGCTCACAGACTTGCAACGATTAAAAATGCAGATCGCATCGTCGTTGTAAATAAAGATGGCATTGCAGAACAAGGTTCACATAATGAATTAATTGAGCAAGGCGGAGGATACAGTAGGTTATACGAAGCTCAGTTTAGTTCGTAAATATAATTTGTACTGAATTAGTGCACCATAAGTAGGTAAAAATCTCATATGGGAGGCTATAAAGTATGATTGTAACAACAACGTCTACAATTCAAGGAAAAGAAATTATTGAGTATATCGATATCGTCAATGGAGAAGCGATTATGGGCGCGAATATCGTTCGTGACCTTTTCGCTTCTGTTCGTGACGTTGTCGGCGGTCGTGCTGGCGCTTATGAAAGTAAATTAAAAGAAGCACGCGACATCGCAATGGAAGAGATGAAAACTTTCGCAAGACAAAAAAATGCAAATGCAATTGTTGGTATCGACGTGGATTACGAAGTAGTTCGCGAAGGTATGTTAATGGTTGCGGTGAGCGGGACTGCTGTCCGCATATAAAGTAAAAAGCCGTGCTGATGCACGGCTTTTTACTTTGTATGTCGAAGTTTTAATATTTCTTGGGAAATGTGGAAGGCCCCGTCGATATATAGGGAAGACATTAGAGCGCTTCTTTACATTTTTGAATTTGAGTTAATAATTTTGCGTATTCTTGTTCGAGAGATGTGATGTCATCGTGATGATTTGGAATGGAAATCCGGCCGATGACTTCTGTTAATTTTGTTTGTAATCGTAACAATTCTTGCTCAGTAACGTTTACAGAAGCTCCGGTGGTTCTTTTTGTGTATTGCTCGTAATTACCGTGGAAGATTCTTGGTTCACTCTCATCTACTTGTAGAATATGGTCTGCAACAGAGCGAATAAAGGCACGGTCATGGCTAATGAAAAGTATTGTGCCAGGATATTCTTGTAACATGGTTTCTAATTCTTCTTGCGTTGCTAAGTCTAAATAGTTTGTCGGTTCATCTAGCAGAAGCATATTATAGTTTCCTAAAAATACTTTTGCGAGTGCAACCTTCATTCGTTCACCCCCGCTTAGAACGTGCACAGGTTTATGAACATCCTCACGGCGGAATAGAAGTCGTGCAAGTATTGTTCGAACGAATGCTTCTGTATAGTTTGTTTCTTCTAGAACATTTTCTAAAATGGTTTTATCTGTTTTTAAAATAGATAATGTTTGTTCGAAGTATCCAATTTTACAACTTTTCGATAGTTGCATGCCACGCTCGTTTGTGAGAAGCATGTTGAACAAAGTGGTTTTGCCGCTTCCATTTGCCCCTAAAACGGCAAGCTTTGCACCAGGGGCAATAGTTCCATTCATATTTTTAAATAGTGTGCGATCGTCTATTTTCTTTGTTGCTTTATTGAATTGTACTGCCACCTTACTATGAATGGGGGTATGGTATTGCGCGTCAAATTGAGCTTGAGAAAGATCCTTTGGCTTTTCCTTCTTTTCTAGTTTTTCGAGACGTGTCTCTAATGCTTTCGCTGCTTTGCTAACCTGTTCTTGGCCGTGAGCCCCACTTAACCTATAAAGTCTAGATTCAGATGAACTGAACCGTGTTGGGACTTTTGTCATGTTAGAAGCACGTTGCTTTCTTTGTAGAATGGACTGTTCTAAACGATTTTTTTCTTGTACATATTGCTCATATTCTGCTTGTTTTTGTATTCGTTCACGTTCTTTTTGTTTTCGATAGTTTGAATAATTCCCTTTGTATTCTTGAATAGTACCGTCTTCAATTTCAATAATTTTGGTACATATATTATCTAGAAATTCACGATCATGCGATATTAAAACAAGTGCTCCTTTATAAGAAGAAAGTGCCTTTTCTAATTGCTCTGTACCGACCATATCTAAGTGGCTTGTTGGTTCATCAGCGAATAAAATGCCTGCATTTTGTTCGAGAGCATGGGCAATCTTTAGCCGCATTCGTTCACCGCCGCTCATTGCGTCGGTAACGTTTGAAATACTCCATTTTCCTTTTGCAAGAGAAGAAGCGGTTTCCGGTAGTTCTTCGCTAAGCTGAGGAATGATGCTGATAGAACTATGATGAGTTACTATGCCTCTGTCAGCTTCTATTTCTTTACTTAATATTTGTAATAACGTAGATTTACCAGCTCCGTTGACTCCGACAATTCCTATGCGATCCTGTGCTTGAATTTCCAGTGATGGTAATGTAAATAGTGTGCGATCACCAAAGCTCTTTTCAATATTACTTGCGAATAAAATAGTCATAAAAAAACCTCCCTAGTTTCACTAGAGAGGATAAACGTCGCCCTTGTATGTAAAAAATCGTACATAAATAAACGATTTTTTACATGATTGTTTCGAAAGAAAGTATCGACAAATGGACAGACTAATCCCCTGCTAGTTTTCATCATTTTTGTTCACTATTTGTGATGGATGAAATAAATAAGAGAATTAGAACTTCATTGGTCAAAGTACCTTCCTTTCATAATATTACTTTTATTGTATGCGCATACAAAAGGGTTTGTCAAACTTATTTCTGTTCGCTATTTTTGAATGTATCATTATACAATTGTGCTTTTGCCAGCGCCTCAGCATCGTTTTTAATTTCATCCAGTCCATTCGCATTCCCAATAACATAACCTTCAAATGAAGAGCCAACAAAATCAAAGATATATTGGAATTGAGCAATAAGCGGTAATGCTTTTACCTTTGGGTTGTCCCCGCCAACGATGACAACATACATTTTTTTGCCTTTCATTTTTTCTTTGAAATGAAGAGATGTATCGCGCAAGCTTTGTGACCAGCGATCAACAAAATTTTTCATATGTCCACTCATTCCGTACCAATATAATGGTGTAGCAAAGATAATCGTGTCGTGCTCTAGCATGCGGTTGGTTAACTGCTTATAGTCATCATTTACAGGTTGGAATCCTTCTGCATCATGACGTTGGTCTGTAATAGGATAGACGGTATGATCACGCAAATAAATTTGTTCTGTTTCAATGTCCTCTATCATCATATGTGTTAAAGCTTCTGTATTTCCGTTTTGTCTTGAACTGCCATGTATAACAAACATGTAATCATCCCTTTTCTTTTGCATGTTTTAGGAGTGAAACGTGTTTTTGCAAATTCGTTTGGATGTTGGAAAGCAATGAGATTTGCTTTGTTACTTCATTGAGTTTATCTTCGTAAAGCGTAAGGATACTGCTGCACGGATTGTCGTACAGGTGCGGTTCAATTTCAAGGCAGCGCAGCATCCTTGCCGTCTCTTCTAAATTTAAGCCAATTTGTAAGTACATTTGAATAAGCTCCACTTTTTCGATGGCACTTTCATCAAAATCACGGTAACCATTTGCAAGGCGCTTAGAAGGGAGTAAGCCCTTTTCTTCGTAATGTCTTAGTGATCTTTCACTAACGCCAGTTTCTTTTGATAATTCTCCAATTCGCAATGTATTTCACTCCTTTTACATGTATTGTAAACCTTCACACTAATGTGAAGGTCAACTCTGTTTTTTTGCAAAAGAATCTACATGATTTAAGAACACTTGAATGGCTTTAGATGGAATGAAATATTTACCGCGCACGATGGAGAACGGACGGATTAGTTGTTCATTTGGAACTTCGACGTGGAATAGTTCTTTTGCTAGTAGCTCTTTCCGTACAGTCCAATCAGAAAGGATAGCGATGCCAAGCCCAGCACTAACAGCTTCCTTTACGCTTTGGATACTACTGAATGTAAAGAATCGTTTCATTTTTAAATGGTGTTGATGAATAAAGCGGTCACTATAAGCGCGTGTACCAGAACCGCTTTCTCTTAATACCCATACTTGATCTTGGAGTGTACTTTCATTTATTTCATTTGTGCGGAGTAATGGATGATTTGGCGGGACGACGAGCTTCATTTCATCTTGCATAAATGTTTCAACATCTACGTCGGCGTATACGACTTGTCCTTCCACTAGGCCGATATCAATTTGATTAGAGCGAAGGCTTTGCAAAACGTCTTCTGTATTTGAGATGAAAGTATGAACTTCGACGTGTGGATTTTCATTCGCATAGTTAGCCAGTATTTTTGGAAGTAAGTATTCGCCAATTGTAAAACTAGCACCAATGCGAAGTGTTCCTGTTACAACGTTATGTAGTTCATTAATTTCTTGTTTCGCATCTTCGTAAAGAGAGAGCATTTGCTTTGCATGTATATATAATATGTTTCCAGCTTCAGTAACTTGGACGTGCTTCGGGGAGCGTTGAATAAGTGTAGTGCCAAATTCGTTTTCTAAGTTGCGTATATGCATACTTACTCCAGGCTGTGAAAGGTTTAATAATTCTGCTGCACGGGAGAAGTGTTTCTGTTCAACGACAGTAACAAAAATTTTTAAAATGTCTACGTTCATATAATGGGCTCCTTTCTTTTTCTATTATCTTATCATAAGTATTTTTAATGATAGAGATTTGGTATTGGTATTAAACTTATTATAGAAACTCTCTTATAATGTAAGTAGAAAGAACATGCATGTTCCAATACGATTATTGGAGTGGTTCAAAATGGAACAAACACTTGTTATACAAAAGAAGAAGCGTTTTGGATTTTCGCAAGGAATTGGGATTACATTATTAATCGCAATTGCCGCGAAATATTTAGCAGAGCTTCCATTTTTAAATATTATGGGACAATTAGTAATTGCTATTCTAATTGGGATGGTTTGGCGTGCGGCAATTGGAGTCCCTCAAGATGCGATTGCAGGGACGAACTTTGCGAGTAAGAAGTTGCTGCGCTTTGGAATCATCTTACTTGGAATGCGATTAAATCTTGTTGATATTGCGAAGGCAGGGCCGAAAGTATTGGTCATCGCAGCGGTTGTTATTACATTTACGATTTTCGTTGTATATGGACTAACGAAAGTATTTAAGGTAGAAAAGAAACTTGGGATTTTAACAGCATGTGGTACAGCAATTTGCGGGGCGGCAGCGGTCGTGGCAATTGCGCCGCAAGTGAAAGCAAAAGATGATGAAACGGCAGTTGGGGCTGCAATTATTGCTATTTTAGGTACGATATTTACGCTTATTTATACGTTATTATATCCAGTGCTTGGCCTATCTCCATATGGTTACGGTGTATTCTCAGGGGCCACGCTGCATGAAATTGCTCATGTTATCGCAGCTGCGGCGCCAGGAGGAAGTACAGCTGTAGACATCGCAGTTATCGTGAAGTTAACGCGCGTTGCAATGCTCGTACCAGTAGCAATTTTAATTGGATTATGGTTTGGAAAGAGTGAAGGAAGCAAGGAAAAAAGATCGTGGCGTGATCTTCCGATTCCGTGGTTCATTTTCGGATTTTTAGCGATGAGTGCAGTGCATTCGCTCGGGATTATTCCAGAAGTTGTTGCGGGATACATTGTTGTCATTGCTTATATGCTAATCGCAATGGCGATGGCAGGACTTGGTTTAAATGTAGAGTTTAAAACGTTCCGTAAGTTAGGAAGCAAAGCGTTCGTGGCGGGGCTGATTGGCTCGGTTTGCTTATCGGTTCTTGGATACGTTCTTGTATATGCGTTAGGATTTATGTAGTAGAGGAGAAAGCTGTTCCCGAAGGTATTTGGGGACAGCTTTTTCTTATGATTATAGTAGCGCTACGGATGTCGATATTTGTCGGTAAGTCGATATATTAAAAAAATCGCCGATATAAATGGAGTTGCGCTGATATATTTGGGAAATCGCCGATATAATTTAAGTTGCGCTGATATATTAAAAAAATCGCTGATATAAATTGAATTACTCTTGTACTTCGTTAGAGTAGATGTTTAATGAAACATTTTTCTAAAATTTGTAAGGATATCTTTACTTGTAACTGGAAAATATTTATAATTTAAGTAAAGATATCTTTACTTTTGAAGGTGGAGCCTATGGGTGTAAAAAATAAAATAAAAGAGTTAAGAAAGCAAAATCATATAACGCAAGTTGAAATGGCAAAGGCGATGCAAGTGACGCGGCAGACGATAGTGGCGATTGAAAACCATCATTACAATCCGAGTCTAGAGTTATCTTTAAAAATCGCCAAGTATTTTGGAGTGAAGGTGGAGGAAATCTTTACGTTGGAGCAAGGGGAGAGAAAATGAACGATAAGTTTGAGAGATTTCAATTAGAGTAAACGTTTAAATATATAAGGATTGGTTTTGATTTATTAATTAGTATCGCATCAACGAGCGTATTAGCAACAAAGAATAATAGATAGAAAAAGGGGAACTGGGATGGGATTACCGGTATTATGTGTCGCTACGGCTATTTTTGCTTTGTTTTGGGGAATGCAGAACTTCTCTCGTAATCCAGTACCGAGTATTTGTATTATGGTTGGCACTGTAGGTTTATCATATTATTTATTAGTGTCAGCTCATTATCATAAAACAGCAACGAGTGTTGTCGTTGGAGCACTTATTTTATTTTGTGGGCGCGCTGTACAAAAAGGATTACTTCCGTAAAAGCTGTTTATACGAAGAGTATAAACAGCTTTTTGTATTTTTTTAACAAAAGTATTGAAAGTGACGTTACGTCATCTTTTATAATGAAGGGGAAGAGGTGATGGTAGTGATTTCAATACGACGATTGACGAAAGAAACAGGGGTAACAGTACGTACATTACGTTATTATGATCAAATAGATTTATTAAAGCCGAGCGGGAAAACAGAAGGCGGTCATCGTTTATATAGTGAAGCTGACGTAATACGTCTCCAACAAATTTTATTTTTAAAGGAAATGGGATTTTCATTAAAAGAGTCTGCGAATATGTTAGTAAAAGGTGAGCTTAACTTAAAGGATTCGCTTGAAAAACAACTTCGATTTGTACAGGAAGAACAAAAGAAATTCAATCGAATGGAGCGCGTTTTACAAGCAGTTGTTTATTCGGTAGATGTGGAGGGAGAGCTCGATTGGAAAGTTATGTTTGAACTAATCCAGCTTTCGAAACAGTCTTCTCGTATACGTGAAATATTTCAAAATGATGTATTTTCAAAGGAAGAACAAAAATTGCTTCATAATTTGCCAAATATGAGTGAAGAAGATCCGAATGTTTTAGAGTGGGTAGATTTATTAAAGCAATTTCGCACTTTTATGAAAGATTGTAAAGAAACTGCAAATGATGAGGTACAACGGGCAACGAAGAGATTAATGCAGAAGTGTTTAGAAATGGCCAATGGTGATGAAGCATTTTTAGATAAGTTATGGGAAGTTAGAAAATCGAAGGAAGATTCACAGAAAATGAGCATGTATCCAATTGAAGAAGAACTTTTAGTATATATGGATGAGGCTTTTCGTATTTATGATGAAAGGGAGAAGGATAAATGAGTATACTTGCAGAATATCGTTGGTATTTTTTAATTGGGGCAGAAATTGTATTTTGGTTATCAGCTATCGGTTTCTTTTTACTCCGTTACGGATTCCGTTTGAAGAAGGCAAGCTTTATTATGGGGATTGTACTACTCATAAATGAAGTGTTTATTTTAACTTTAGGGGTAGTGGACTATTATCAAACAGGAAAGTTCTCTAACTTTCAGATTATTACTGTAATCATTTTATTGTATGCAGTTTTCTACGGGAAAAAGGATTTAAAGAAGCTTGATATATTTGTACAAAAATCAGTTGCGAAATGGCGTAATGAACCGGCGCCTATTATTGAAGGACAGGTAGAATTAACAGGTATGGCCTATGCAAAGCAGGAAATAAAAAATTGGGTATTACATCTTGTTTTATTCGTTGGTGTGCACATATTCTTTTTCTTCGTGTATGGATTTATTCCATTTGAACAATGGGGTAATTGGTTAGAATCGGGAATCGTTTTAAATAAAGCTGCAAGTCGCGTGAGTCAAGTGTGGGCGATTATATTTTTAGTTGATACAGCGATTTCATTTTCATATGTGATTTTTCCGAAGAAGGAGAAAGGAAAAGAAAAGCTACTTTCATAGTTGAAAGTAGCTTTTCTAGTATACAAATAATTTTTATAGGAGGGGATGACAATAGGAAAAAGAACCAGTTTTATAAGTCTATTTCTCTTTAGTTTAGTAGCATGTTCACCATCTAGCACTACAATTGATAAGAAGAATGATGTCATTGTAAAGGGAGCAGGAATTCTCAATCTAGATAAATTTGAAAAGTTCGTTTTGAATGTCGAGCAAAGGGAAGTTGATAAAATAAGAATTGTACAGTATACCCTTGAAGGGGATCCGATTTTTCAAACGTTAGAGTATAGTGGGAACGATATATTTTATGTGTCAGATAATAGAAAAGACAAATTTGCTGGGAAGGATAAAGGGTTATATAAAGATAGTTGTAAAAGTATTATTAAAGAGCAGCGCGAATCAGAAAGTACTTATCGGCTAATAGATTGTATGAATGAAGCTGGGCGCAATGGATATGACTTAGTATATGTATCTAAAAAATAGAACTAGTAGAGGAAGGAGGTATTTACTCCTTCCTTTTTTTATGTGTATATTGTCGAAAACTTTACCGAATATCTGTTCGTTTTTTTAGGTTTTTTATAGGTATTCGTGGTAAAATAATAATACAGATTTTTATGAGGAGGTCGGATTTTCTTGGAACGTCAATTTGAAATTGTCTCAGCGTATTCCCCGCAAGGTGATCAGCCGGTAGCTATAGAGAAGCTTGTAGAGGGAATTAATAGTGGAAAGAAAAAGCAAGTGTTGCTTGGAGCGACAGGAACGGGTAAGACATTTACGATTTCAAATGTTATTAAAGAAGTGCAAAAGCCAACACTTGTTATGGCTCATAATAAAACGTTAGCAGGGCAGTTGTATAGTGAGTTGAAAGACTTTTTCCCGAATAATGCAGTTGAATATTTTGTTAGTTACTACGATTATTATCAGCCAGAAGCATATGTGCCACAAACAGATACGTTTATTGAAAAAGATGCGCAGATTAATGATGAAATTGATAAATTGCGTCACTCGGCAACGTCTGCATTATTTGAACGGGACGATGTAATTATCGTTGCGAGTGTTTCGTGTATATATGGCTTAGGTTCTCCAGAAGAATACCGCGAGCTAGTTGTTTCGCTTCGAGTTGGTATGGAAAAAGACCGCAATCAATTGCTTCGTGAACTTGTTGATGTACAGTATGGACGTAATGATATTGATTTCAAGCGTGGTACATTCCGTGTACGCGGAGATGTAGTTGAAATCTTCCCGGCATCACTTGATGAGCATTGTATTCGAATTGAATTTTTCGGTGATGAAATCGATCGTATTCGTGAAGTAAATGCGTTAACAGGTGAAGTATTAGCAGAACGTGATCATGTAGCAATCTTCCCAGCATCTCACTTCGTTACACGTGAAGAGAAAATGAAGGTCGCTATTGAAAATATCGAAAAAGAATTAGAAGAGCGTTTAAAGGAGTTAAACGATAACGGTAAGTTGTTAGAAGCGCAGCGTATAGAGCAACGTACACGTTATGATTTAGAAATGATGCGCGAGATGGGCTTTTGTTCAGGTATTGAAAACTACTCCCGTCATTTAACACTTCGTCCAGCGGGGGCAACGCCGTATACGTTATTAGACTATTTCCCGAAAGATTTCTTAATCGTTATGGATGAGTCGCACGTATCAGTACCGCAAGTAAGAGCGATGTATAACGGTGACCAAGCACGTAAACAAGTGCTTGTGGATCATGGATTCCGTCTGCCATCGGCTCTAGATAATAGACCGCTTATGTTTGATGAGTTTGAAGAGAAAACAAATCAAGTTATTTATGTTTCAGCAACGCCAGGACCGTACGAGTTAGAGCAGTCACCAGAAGTAATAGAACAAATTATTCGTCCAACAGGACTTTTAGATCCGCCAATTGATATACGACCAATTGAAGGGCAAATTGACGATTTATTAGGAGAGATTCAAGATCGCATTGCAAAAAATGAACGTGTATTAATTACGACTTTAACGAAGAAAATGTCAGAGGATTTAACGGATTACTTAAAAGATGTAGGGATTAAAGTTAACTATCTTCACTCTGAAATTAAAACGTTAGAACGTATTGAAATTATCCGTGATCTTCGCCTCGGTAAATTTGATGTACTTGTCGGCATTAACTTATTACGAGAAGGATTAGATATTCCGGAAGTATCACTTGTAGCTATTTTAGATGCTGATAAGGAAGGGTTCTTGCGTTCAGAACGTTCATTAATTCAAACAATCGGTCGTGCCGCGCGTAATGAAAACGGCCGTGTTATTATGTATGCAGATCGTATAACGAAATCTATGGGAATTGCGATTGAAGAAACGAAGCGTCGTCGTAGTATACAAGAAGCTTACAATGAAGAACATGGTATTACGCCGAAAACGATTCAAAAAGGCGTTCGTGATGTTATCCGTGCAACGACAGCTGCTGAAGAGACAGAAACATACGAAGCAACTCCTTCTAAGAAAATGACGAAAAAAGAGCGCGAAAAGACAATTGCGAAGATAGAAGCAGAGATGAAAGAAGCAGCAAAAGCGTTAGACTTCGAGCGTGCAGCTGAACTAAGAGATTTACTATTAGAATTAAAAGCGGAAGGGTGAAAAAAGTGAGTAAGAGCAAGGATTTTATCGTTGTAAAAGGTGCTAGAGCACATAACTTAAAAAATATTGATGTAACCATTCCGAGAAATCAGCTTGTCGTTGTAACGGGATTGTCTGGTTCTGGGAAATCATCATTAGCATTTGATACGATTTATGCAGAAGGGCAGCGCAGATACGTAGAATCGTTATCTGCGTATGCGCGCCAGTTTTTAGGACAAATGGATAAGCCGGATGTGGACACGATTGAAGGATTGTCACCAGCGATTTCAATCGATCAAAAAACGACGAGTCGTAATCCGCGTTCAACTGTCGGAACGGTAACGGAGATTTATGATTATTTACGTTTATTATTTGCGCGAATTGGTACGCCAATTTGTCCAAATCATGGGATTGAAATTACATCACAAACAGTAGAGCAGATGGTAGATCGTGTTCTTGAATATCCTGAACGTACGAAATTACAAGTGTTAGCTCCTATCGTGTCGGGGCGTAAAGGTGCACATGTGAAAGTACTTGAAGATATTAAGAAGCAAGGATATGTTCGTGTACGTGTTGATGGTGAAATGCTTGATGTATCTGAAGATATTACGTTAGATAAAAATAAGAAGCATTCCATTGAAGTTGTAATTGACCGTATTGTTGTAAAAGAAGGAATCGCAAGCCGTCTTGCTGATTCACTTGAAAGTGCATTAAAGCTTGGCGGAGGCCGAGTGTTAATTGATGTAATGGGAGAAGAGGAACTTCTATTTAGTGAACATCATGCTTGTCCGCATTGTGGTTTTTCAATCGGAGAATTAGAGCCGCGTATGTTCTCATTCAATAGTCCGTTCGGAGCATGTCCTTCTTGTGATGGACTTGGTTCAAAGCTAGAGGTAGATTTAGAGCTTGTTATCCCGAACTGGGATTTATCATTAAATGAACATGCAATTACACCTTGGGAACCGACAAGTTCACAATATTACCCGCAACTTTTACAATCTGTATGTAATCACTACGGCGTTGATATGGATGTGCCTGTGAAAAATATACCGAAAGATTTATTTGATAAAGTGTTGTACGGAAGCGGGGAAGAGAAGGTTTATTTCCGCTATGTAAATGAATTTGGTCAAGTAAAGGAAAATGAGATTTTATTTGAAGGTGTTATTCCAAACATTGAACGTCGTTATCGTGAAACGAGCTCCGATTACATTCGTGAGCAAATGGAAAAGTATATGGCAGAACAAGCTTGTCCGAAGTGTAAAGGTGGACGCTTAAAGCCTGAGAGCTTAGCTGTATTTGTTGGCAATAAAACGATTGCTGACGTAACGAAGTATTCAGTTCAAGAAGTACAAGAATTCTTCTCGAATGTAGAGCTAACGGAGAAGCAACAAAAAATAGCTCATTTAATTTTAAGAGAAATTCAGGAGCGCGTTGGGTTCTTAGTGAACGTTGGTTTAGATTATTTAACGTTAAGTCGTGCCGCAGGAACTTTATCAGGTGGTGAGGCGCAGCGTATTCGTTTAGCGACGCAAATTGGTTCTCGTCTAACTGGCGTACTTTATATTCTTGATGAACCTTCAATTGGTTTACACCAGCGTGATAACGATCGTCTTATTCGTACATTGCAAGAAATGCGCGATTTAGGTAATACGTTAATTGTTGTTGAACATGATGAAGATACGATGATGGCTGCTGACTATTTACTTGATATAGGGCCTGGTGCAGGTATTCACGGTGGACAGGTCGTTTCAGCAGGGACGCCGGCTGAAGTTATGCAAGATGATAATTCATTAACAGGGAAGTATTTAAGCGGTAAAGAGTTTATTCCAGTTCCACTTGAAAGACGTAAAGGTGATGGACGTAAAGTAGAGATTGTCGGCGCAAAAGAGAATAACTTAAAGAATGCGAAAATGTCATTCCCGCTTGGTACGTTTGTAGCGGTAACAGGGGTATCTGGTTCTGGTAAAAGTACGATGATTAATGAAGTACTATATAAATCGCTAGCTCAAAAGTTATATAAAGCGAAAGCGAAGCCAGGTACTCATAAAGAGATTAAAGGTCTTGAACATTTAGATAAGGTAATTGATATTGATCAATCACCAATCGGTCGTACACCACGTTCTAATCCAGCGACGTATACAGGTGTATTCGATGATATTCGTGATGTGTTTGCACAAACGAATGAAGCGAAAGTGCGCGGATATCAAAAAGGACGTTTCAGCTTTAATGTAAAAGGTGGACGTTGTGAAGCGTGCCGTGGTGATGGAATTATTAAAATCGAAATGCACTTCTTACCAGACGTATACGTTCCGTGTGAAGTTTGTCATGGTAAACGTTACAACCGTGAAACGTTAGAAGTGAAATATAAAGATAAGAATATTTCTGAAGTGTTAGGGATGACAATTGAAGATGGAGTAGAGTTCTTCGCTAATATCCCAAAAATTAAGCGTAAACTTCAAACGCTTGTAGACGTTGGGCTTGGTTATATGAAATTAGGTCAACCAGCAACAACATTATCTGGTGGGGAAGCACAGCGTGTGAAATTAGCCTCTGAATTACACCGTCGTTCTACAGGACGTACGTTATACATTTTAGATGAACCAACGACTGGTTTGCATGCGCATGATATTGCACGTCTTCTAGAAGTGCTGCAACGTCTTGTTGAGAGCGGTGAGACGGTACTTGTAATTGAACATAATTTAGATGTGATAAAAACAGCTGATTATATAGTTGACCTTGGACCAGAGGGTGGAGATAAAGGTGGACAAATCGTTGCTTCCGGAACGCCAGAGCAAGTAGTGAAAGAAGAGCGCTCGTACACAGGTAAATATTTAAAAGAGATTTTAAATCGTGATAAAGCAAGAATGAAAGAGAAAATAAAAGAAGTAGAATTATCGCAATAAGTTTATTGATGAAAACCGGGTGGAAATGACGCTCGGTTTTTATTGTATAGGGGGAGAAGATGAAGTTTTTAGAGGTGTTAAGGAAGAAAAATATGAAAGTAAGAGAGTTTCGAAGTTGGGGTGTATATTTTCGAAAGCGCTGGGAGGATCACTTTGCAAATCATTTAAGTGATGAAGAAAAAGAAGACATTTTTCTTTATGGAGATAAGTATGGATGTGGGTATCTTTGGCACATATTTAGTTATGAGAAAAAGAAGTGTTTAGAGGGTAAAGAAGCAAAGAACGCGTTTCATAATGAAGTGAAAAAGGATTGCTACATTTTCTACCAACACTGTGATGAGGTACTGTTAATAAAGGATGCGAGTTTGTTACATATGGATGATATATTGTGTGAGAGGGACGATATGTATAAGGGTGATATCTATATTGTAGATAAGGAGTTCACTTGGACTTTTGTAAAAACTCATGAACATAGATGGTGCGGCCCTTATTTTACTAAGAAATGTTAGTAGGTATACAAGCATGAAAGATAGAATAAGTTGATATAAGTGTTCGTATCATACTTGCGTTTCTTATCTATTAGCGTATGATGAAATATATATGTTTAAAAGGATGTGTAACGAAATGAGATGGATTGTATCACTTCTTGTAAATAGCGTTGTGTTAATCGCTGTATCGGGACTTTTAAAAGGGATTGCACCAGATGCATTTTACGTAGCAAATATACAAACTGCAATTATTGCGAGTATTATATTGGCGGTTTTAAATGTGTTCGTAAAGCCATTTTTAATTTTAATTACGCTACCAATTACTGTTGTAACTTTCGGCTTCTTCTTAATTGTTATTAATGCGATTACGTTAAAAATAGCAGATTCATTATTAGGAGATGCTTTTAATATATCAGGATTTGGTGTAGCGATTGTTGCGGCAATTTGTATTTCAATTTTTAATATGATAATTGAAAAGGCAATTGTTGAGCCTCTATATGAAAAAAAGAGAAAGTGACAAAAAGAAAAACATTTCATTATTCGTATGAAATGTTTTTTTCTATTTATTAGAAACCGTATTTCTTGTTTTCAGAAAAAAATGGTACAATATCCGATAGAATGGAATTTTACATCAAACGAGACTGAACCCGCAGCGGAGTGGAGGTTTATACATATGCCGAAAGTAAGGACAAAAGATTTAATTGAACAATTTCAATTGGAGTTAATCAGTGGTGAAGAAGGTATTCATCGTCCAATTGATACAAGTGATTTATCACGACCTGGAATTGAAATGGCAGGATTTTTTACATACTATCCAGCAGATCGTGTGCAGCTTCTTGGTAAAACGGAGCTTACTTTCTTTGACACGTTAACGTCAGAGCAAAAACAAGAGAGAATGAAAGCGCTTTGTACTGAGGAGACGCCATGTATTATTGTAACTCGTAATCAAGATGTACCAGATGAGTTATTACAAGCATCACGTGAATCAGGTATGCCTTTATTACGTTCTTCTCAAACGACAACGAGATTATCAAGTCGTTTAACAAACTATTTAGAAGGTAAGTTAGCACCAACAACAGCTGTTCATGGTGTGTTAGTAGATATTTACGGCGTTGGTGTTTTAATTACAGGTCAAAGTGGTGTTGGTAAAAGTGAGACAGCTCTTGAGCTTGTAAAGCGTGGTCACCGTCTTGTTGCGGATGATAGTGTAGAAATTCGTCAAGAAGATGAAGATATGTTAGTCGGAAGTTCACCAGATTTAATCGAGCATTTATTAGAAATTCGCGGTCTAGGTATTATTAACGTTATGACGTTATTCGGTGCAGGGGCAGTACGAAATTATAAGCGTATTACACTTGTTATTAATCTTGAAATTTGGGATCAAAAGAAAAATTACGATCGCTTAGGTCTTGATGAAGAGAAGATGAAAATTATTGATACAGAACTTACGAAGATTACACTTCCAGTTCGTCCTGGTCGAAACTTGGCTGTTATTATTGAAGTAGCAGCGATGAACTTCCGTTTGAAACGTATGGGAGTCAATGCAGCACAGCAGTTCTCTGAACGATTAATGAGTGCAATTGAGTTAGGAAATCAGGAGTAAACTTTGGAGAGGGAGGTCATATACATATGCTGTTAGCTTCTGTACCACAGCTTGACCGTGTAGCTATCCAACTTGGGCCGTTTCCTGTGTATTGGTACGGGATTATTATCGGTACAGGTGTGCTATTAGGTCTTTGGCTGGCAACTCGCGAGGGAGAAAGGCTAGGTATTCCAAAAGATACATTTGTTGACCTTGTATTAATTGCAGTACCGATCGCTATTCTTTTTGCGAGAATGTACTATGTTATTTTTGAATGGGAATATTACGCACAAAATCCGAGTCAAATTATTAATATTCGTCAAGGCGGTTTGGCGATTCATGGTGGTTTAATCGGAGCTGTTATTACCGGAATTCTTTTTGCGAAGCGCCGCGGGGTTTCCTTCTGGAAGTTGGCTGATATTGCTGCACCAAGTATTTTACTAGGACAAGCAATTGGCCGATGGGGAAACTTTATGAACCAAGAGGCGCATGGTGATGAAGTAACGAGACAGTTTTTAGAAGGTCTTCATTTACCGGATTTCATTATTAATCAAATGTATATTGAGGGTGTGTACTATCATCCGACGTTTTTATATGAATCATTATGGAATTTTGCAGGCGTAATTTTACTACTTGCATTAAGAAAAGTGAATTTACGTCGCGGGGAGTTATTCTTCACATATTTAATTTGGTATTCAGTAGGACGCTTCTTCGTAGAAGGCTTACGTACAGATAGTTTAATGCTAGGACCACTTCGTATTGCACAAGTAATGTCAATTGGACTTGTTGTTATTTCTATTATTTTCATTATTGTGAGACGAAAAATGGGGCAAGCTGATAAAAGATATTTAGAAAATTAGAGACAAGTAGCATCTTATTATAAGATGCTGCTTCTTTCATATTCAGGAAGGCGAAAGGACTAAGGCGATGAGAATAAATACCGTGTTATTTGATTTAGATGGAACTTTAATTAATACAAATGAACTTATTATTTCTTCGTTTTTACATACTTTAAATACATATTATCCAAATCAATATAAGCGTGAAGATGTGTTGCCATTTATCGGTCCATCTTTGCATGATACTTTCAGCAAGATTGATGAAAGTAAGGTTGAAGAGATGATTACTAGCTATCGGAAATTTAACCATGATCATCATGATGAATTAGTAGAAGAATATGAAACTGTATATGAAACAGTTCGAGAGTTGAAGAAGCAAGGTTATAAAGTTGGTATTGTTACAACGAAAGCGAGACAAACCGTTGAGATGGGATTACAGTTGTCAAAGCTTGATGAATTTTTTGATGTTGTCGTGACAATTGATGATGTAGAGCATGTGAAACCACATCCGGAGCCACTTCAAAAAGCGCTTGAATTATTAGATGCAAAACCAGAAGAGGCATTGATGGTTGGGGATAATCATCATGATATTGTCGGTGGTCAAAATGCGGGGACGAAAACAGCTGCGGTTTCATGGACGTTGAAAGGTAGAGCGTATTTAGAGGCTTACAAGCCGGACTTTATGCTAGATAAAATGAGTGATTTGCTACCGATTTTGTCTAACATGAACCGTTCATAAAGGTCCAAGTAAGTTAGTAGAGGAGCGAGCTAAGTGCGACGGACAACGCGCTATCCTGTTTCAGGAGAAAATTCGTTATGGAATGTGTATAAAACAGTGTCTTTTTGGAAGGTAATGAAAAACTTTATTATTATCCAAATTGCGCGTTACACGCCATTTTTATCCGTAAAAAATTGGTTGTACCGCACTTTTTTACGGATGAAAGTAGGAAAGAAAACATCATTTGCGCTTATGGTAATGCCGGATATTATGTTCCCAGAAAAGATAACTGTGGGAGAGAATTCGATTATTGGCTATAACACAACGCTTTTAGCACATGAATATTTAATTCGTGAATATCGACTTGGCGAAATCGTCATTGGAAATGAAGTAATGATTGGAGCGAATGTAACAATATTACCAGGTGTGAACATTGGAGACGGTGCGACTGTCTCAGCTGGCACACTTGTTCATAGAGATGTACCGAGCGGTGCTTTCGTAGGTGGAAATCCAATGCGTATTATTTATACGAAAGAGCAAATGACCGCAAGAGAAGGTTCATGGTGAAAATGTAACATTTCTCCTCTTTTTTTATGAATAAAAAGGAAATAATTGAGTATAATATACTGTTTTGTTTTTTACGGAATCGTTTATACTTATAGATAGAAGAATGTGTGAACGAAGAAAACAAAAAACTGGAGGATATATGGGGAAAAATCAAAGGATATATAAGGAGAACGGACAAGTTATCTCTTTTAATCAATTAGCGGACTTCTTTTATAAAAAAGGGATGAGAGCTTACAAAGGACAAAAATTGCAAGATGCAATTAAATATTTTCGAAGAGCGGCACAAAGTGAGAAGGAGCCGTTTATTTTATGTCAATTAGCATCAGTATTATCTGAGGCTGGTGAATATCAAGAATCGAATCAAATCTTCTTAAAGTTAGTTAGATCTAATCCAGAACTTGAACAGTGCTATTATTTTATTGCAAATAATTATGCATATATGGGGTTATTTCAACAGGCGAAGAAATATGCAGATCGTTATTTAGAAGTTGCAAAAGAGAAGGAATTCGTAGAAGATACATTAGAACTTCTTGAGATTATGGAAGAAGAAGCAATGGGTGCGGAAGAGATTGAAGATGAAGATGATTTAATTGTTATGCAGGAAGAAGCGAATCGCTATATTCGTAATGGACAATTGGAAGAAGCAATTGCTACATTAGAAATTGTTACGAAAGATTATCCGGAATTTTGGTCAGGTCATAATAATTTAGCCATTGCACATTTTCAATCTGGTAATGTAGACAAAGCACTGAAGTTAACAGAAATGATTTTAGAGAAAAACCCTGGTAATATACATGCGCTTTGTAATACGCTTATTTTTCTATATTCAATTGGAGAGCATAAACAAGTAGAGGCATTAGCGGGACAGCTAGTTTCGGTATATCCGATTTCATTTGAACATCGTTTGAAACTGGGAACTACACTCGCAACAATTGGTTATTTCGAGCATGCATATAAGTGGTTCAAACTATTAAAGCGTCAAGGATATGAGGGAGACGTTAGTTTTTATTATTGGTTTGCATATTCTGCGTATATGGTGAAAGACCAGCAACTAGCTGAAAAAATGTGGCAATATGTCGTGGAATTACATCCTGATAAAAAGGGAAAAGAACCGTGGAATGCGCTGAATTTAGCAGATGAAGGGCAAAATGTGTTATTTGAAGAATTACGAAAATCATTTCAGCAAAGTGCGACGCTAGAAGAACAAATGCTAGCTTTATATTTAATGAATGAATTGTCAACGCCGGAGAAGGTTGGATTCTTCTTTGATATAACGCAAGCGAAGAACGGTGTTCCCATCGTATCGCAACTTGCAAAGTACTTCTTTTTACTTAATAGTCATAAGAGTATTCCAGCTGATTTACAGCAATTTGAGCAGTGCGCGAGAATTGCGGATGCATTATACAATTATACGAAAAAAGATGATGAATTAATCGAAGAGTGTTTACACTTTTGGTTTTGTACGTTCATACGTTTATATACATCTGGAGACATATTTACAAATGTGTACGGCTGGTCAGCTGCGATTGAATACATTGTACGCGGCGAACAAGGAAATAAAATGACACAGTCGGAGCTTGAAGATGTATATAATGTATCTGTAGCGACTGTCCGAAAGTATGTGCAAGCTGTTAAGCGTACGCACACATAAGATAAGCAAATCATTGGGAAAAAAATGATGCTAACAGTATAATGAGGGTAACTTAATTGTGTAGGAATGGATAGGAGTGAATAGTGTGTCAGAAGAAAAAATTTATGATGTCGTTATTATTGGTGCAGGACCAGCTGGTATGACAGCTGCAGTATATACATCTCGTGCAAATTTAAGCACATTAATGCTTGAGCGAGGTATTCCAGGTGGCCAAATGGCAAACACGGAAGATGTAGAAAACTACCCAGGTTATGAGTCTATTTTAGGACCAGATTTATCAAATAAAATGTTTGAGCATGCGAAGAAATTTGGTGCTGAATATGCATACGGTGATGTGAAAAAAGTCATCGATGGTAAAGAATACAAAACAATTATTGCTGGTAAAAAAGAATATAAAGCACGTGCAATTATCGTTGCAAGCGGTGCAGAGTATAAAAAAATTGGTGTACCGGGTGAAACAGAACTTGGCGGCCGCGGTGTATCATATTGTGCAGTATGTGACGGAGCATTCTTTAAAGGAAAAGAGCTTATCGTAATTGGTGGCGGAGATTCTGCTGTTGAAGAGGGTGTGTTCTTAACACGCTTCGCATCAAAAGTAACGATCGTTCACCGTCGTGACACGCTTCGTGCACAGAAAATTTTACAAGACCGTGCTTTCCAAAACGAAAAAGTAGATTTCATTTGGAATCACACTATAAAAGAAATCAACGAAGCAAGTGGTAAAGTAGGAAGTGTAACACTTGTGGACGTAAATAGTGGAGAAGAGAAAGAAGTCAAAACTGACGGCGTATTTGTATACATCGGTATGTTACCTTTATCAAAACCATTTGTTGAACTAGGTATTACAAATGAAAATGGTTACCTTGAAACGAACGAGCGTATGGAAACGAAAATCCCTGGTATTTTCGCAGCTGGTGATGTTCGTGAAAAAATGCTTCGTCAAATTGTAACTGCAACAGGTGACGGTAGTATTGCAGCGCAAAGTGCACAACATTACGTAGAAGAATTATTAGAGGAATTAAAAACTGTATCAGAAAAATAAGGGATAATATACCTTGTGAGAAGAAAGCTACCGACAGGAGCTTTCTTTTTTTTTTGTGTGAAAATGTCAAATTTTTGTCAAAAAATATAAGGATTATAAGCTTTCTTATTGATATACTGGACTTTACGGAAAAAATCACTATAAGAAATGAGGAATTTATTCAGTATGGAATGGCGTAATATATATCGTGGATTTTGTATGGGCGTTAGTGATTTAATTCCTGGTGTGAGCGGCGGTACAATCGCTGTTGTGTTAGGGATTTATGAACAATTGCTTGCGGCAATTAGTGGATTCTTTAGTCGTGAATGGAAAAAACATTTAGGATTTTTAATTCCCCTTGCAGCTGGTGTGGCAGCGGCATTTTTAACGTTAAGTCACGTTATTAAATATTTACTTGCAAATCATTATGAACCGACTCAATTTTTCTTCCTCGGTTTAATTATTAGTATATTACCGATGTTAATGAGGGAAGCTGATGCAAAGTCGTCGTTTAAAGGTAAGCACATCGTTTTATTAATAGTTGCAGCAATTCTTGTTGCGATTACAGCTTTCTTTAAACCAGATAAGGCAGCAGATCCAATTACGACTTTAACAATTTTAAATGCAATTGGTTTATTTTTCGCAGGATGGATGGCTAGTATGGCAATGCTGCTTCCTGGGATTAGTGGATCGTTTATTTTATTAATTATTGGTGTGTATCCAACAGCAATTAACGCTTTAACTACACTTAACTTACCTTTAATCGTGGTTATCGGTGCTGGTGTTATGGTTGGATTTGTTGTAAGTAGTAAAGGTATTAGTTTTTTATTAGATCGTTATAAAAGTATGACATTTGCGGCAATTATTGGACTTGTAATCGGTTCGATTGTAATTGTATTCCCTGGGATTCCGACTGGTGGATTTTCAATTATAAGTTCAATCATTACCTTTATTTTAGGATTTGCGATTGTTACTTATTTCGGTAAGAAATAAGTACTTTAATCCCCTTGGCGATAAAAAGCGTTAAGGGGATTTTTCATGCTATTCATTAAAAGTCTAAGCATTTACATTGCTTGTTATAGAAAGCTTTTTTAAAATTGCTGAGTAGCATATGCTTAGCGAAAGAGGACTGGCTCCTTCGTTGTAGCAAACTGTTTTTGATAGTATAATGAAAGAAGTATGCAGTGAGGAATTTTACTGCAAGTAGCTGAGGTGAAGAAACATGCAAAGAGTGACAAACTGTGTGTTAATTAGAGATAATGAAGTACTCTTACTCCAAAAACCTCGCCGGAATTGGTGGGTTGCACCAGGCGGGAAAATGGAGCGTGGTGAGACTGTAAGAGATTCCGTTGTTCGCGAATATCGCGAAGAAACAGGTATTTATTTGAAAAACCCAGCGTTAAAGGGGGTCTTCACCTTTGTCATCCAAGAAGGTGATAAAGTTGTTTCTGAATGGATGATGTTCTCCTTTTTAGCGACAGATTTTGCAGGAGAAAACAAACTAGAGAGCGAAGAAGGCATCATTGGTTGGCATACATTTGATAAAATTGATGATTTAGCAATGGCGCCAGGAGATTATCACATTATTGATTATTTAATTAAAGGAAATGGCATAATCTACGGTACATTTGTATATACCCCAGATTTTGAGTTGCTTTCATATCGATTAGATCCGAGTTAAACCGTCAAGGAGAGGATACGATGACAGAGAATAATGATATAAAAATGGTAATTATTACAGGGATGTCTGGAGCTGGAAAAACAGTAGCTTTACAAAGTTTTGAAGATTTAGGATATTTTTGTGTAGATAATTTACCACCGATGTTATTGCCAAAGTTTATTGAGCTTATGGCGGATTCAAAAGGGAAAATGAATAAAGTGGCACTTGGTATTGATTTACGTGGCCGCGAATTTTTCGAACATTTATGGGGAGCACTTGATGATTTATCAGAACGTACATGGATTATTCCTCATATTTTATTTTTAGATGCGAAAGATAGTACGCTTGTAACTCGTTATAAAGAAACGAGACGTTCGCATCCACTTGCACCAACTGGTTTGCCGTTAAAGGGAATCGAAGCAGAGCGCAATTTATTAACAGATATGAAAGCACGAGCGAATATTGTGCTTGATACATCGGATTTAAAACCAAAAGAATTACGTGAAAAAATTGTTCACTTGTTCTCAACAGAAACTGAGCAAGCATTTCGTGTAAATGTTATGTCATTTGGATTTAAGTACGGTATTCCAATTGATGCAGATTTAGTATTTGATGTTCGTTTTTTACCAAATCCATATTACATTCCACACATGAAGCCATTAACAGGACTAGATGAAGAAGTTTCTTCGTATGTACTGAAATTTAATGAGACACATAAGTTTTTAGAGAAGTTGACGGATCTGATTACTTTCATGCTGCCTCATTATAAAAGAGAAGGCAAAAGTCAACTTGTAATTGCAATTGGATGTACAGGTGGACAGCATCGTTCTGTTACGCTTACAGAATACCTTGGGAAACATTTGAAACCAGAGTATAGTGTTCATGTATCTCATCGTGATGTGGAGAAGAGAAAGGGCCATTAAGGGATGAAAAAAGAGAGAAAACCTAAAATTGTCATCATGGGAGGCGGAACTGGACTCTCAGTTTTATTAAGAGGATTAAAGCAATATCCTGTTGATATTACAGCAGTTGTTACAATCGCTGATGATGGTGGCAGTTCGGGTCGATTACGTGATGAGCTAGAAATTCCACCTCCAGGTGACATCCGTAACGTACTTGTTGCGTTATCGGATGTAGAGCCACTGGTGGAAGCTTTATTTCAGCACCGTTTCACAACAGGAGACGGACTGAAAGGTCATGCGTTAGGAAATCTATTATTGGCAGGTATGACCTCGATTACAGGAGACTTTTTCCATGCAATTACAGAAACAAGTAAAGTATTAAATGTCAGAGGACGTGTATTACCAGCAGCGAATCAAAGTGCGGTACTTCATGCGGAACTTGAAGATGGGGAAATTGTAACAGGTGAATCAAAGATTCCTTATTACGGAAAGAAGATTAATCGTGTCTTTTTAACTCCAGAAGATGTAGAGCCATTGCATGAAACGTTGGCTGAGATTAAACGAGCTGATTTACTTGTTTTCGGTCCTGGCAGTTTGTATACGAGTATATTGCCCAATTTAGTTGTTAACAAAATTGGAGACGCTGTTCTTGCTGCAAAGGCGAAGAAGGTATATGTATGTAACGTTATGACACAAGCGGGTGAAACGATGGGATATACTGCTTTTGATCATGTGCAGGCGTTACACGATCATTTAGGGCAACCATTTATCAATACTGCAATTGTAAATAACCGTGAGATTCCTTGTGAATTACGTAAGTTATATGATGAAGAAATGTCTACACCAGTTGTAGTGGATGAAGAACGTTTTGTTGAAAATAATATTGATGTTATTCAAGAGGGATTAGCGAAGTATGATGATCATGTTGTAAGGCATGATACGTTAAAGTTAGCTTCGATTTTATATTCATTGTTATAAATATGCGTTGCCTCGTTTGAGGTAGCGCTCCTCATTCATATAGGACAAGAATTTTGTTCCGCAATAATCGTATAAGGAGGTGTTGACTGTGTCATTTGCATCAGAAACAAAGAAAGAGTTGACGAATCTTGAGATGAAGGAATGCTGTGAGAAAGCAGAATTATCAGCGCTACTTCGAATGAACGGGTCGCTTTCTTTTTCAAACCGTCGTCTATCTATCGATATTCAAACGGAAAATGCGGCAATTGCAAGAAGGATTTATACGCTTTTGAAAAAAGGATATGACGTGACGGTAGAATTACTTGTTCGTAAAAAAATGCGATTGAAGAAAAATAATGTATATATTGTGCGGCTTGTTGAGAAGTCTCGCGAAATATTAGCTGATCTTCATATCGTTCGAGATGACTTTTCATTTATTCGAAATATATCACAAGAATTGATTGAGAAGAAGTGTTGTAAACGATCGTATTTACGCGGAGCATTTTTAGCAGGTGGTTCAGTAAATAACCCAGAAACATCATCTTATCATTTAGAAATCTTTTCGTTATATAAGGAACATAATGATGCTATATGTGAACTGATGAACGGATTTGATTTAAATAGTAAGACGCTGGAGAGAAGAAAAGGGTACATTACGTATTTGAAAGAAGCAGAAAAAATTACAGAGTTTTTAAATATTATAGGTGCTCATAATGCACTTTTAAGATTTGAAGATATTCGAATCGTACGTGATATGCGTAATTCTGTAAATCGTTTAGTGAACTGCGAAACAGCTAATTTAAATAAAACAATTGGTGCAGCACTAAGGCAGATTGAAAATATTCGTTACATTGATGAGACAGTTGGTCTTGATATATTGCCGGATAAACTACAAGAGATTGCACAATTACGAAGAGATTATCAAGATGTAACATTGAAAGAGTTAGGTGAGATGGTATCCGGGGGGAAGATTAGTAAGTCGGGTATTAATCATCGTTTGCGTAAAATCGATGAAATTGCAGAGAAATTACGCGCGGGGGAAACGGTAGCAAAAAAATAAGAGGTTAAAGGGGAAATGGAGCTGTGGTTCAAAAAAGAGTTCAGGTTTCATTAAAAAACGGTTTACAAGCACGTCCGGCTGCGTTGTTTGTACAAGAGGCAAATCGCTTTCATGCAGATATCTTCATCGAGAAAGATGGAAAGACAGTAAATGCAAAGAGCATAATGGGGATTATGAGCTTAGCAATTGGAACTGGAAGCATGATAACAATTACAACAGAAGGTTCAGATGCAGAAGAGGCTTTAGAAGCATTAGCTGCATATGTACAATAAAAAGCTATCGCGTATATGCGATAGCTTTTTTGTTTTGTTGTCTGTGCGAATTAGCGGGGAGGGGTATTTAAGGAGAATGTGCTTGTCGAGGATTGTCGGTAAGTCGATATATTAAAATAATCGCCGATATAATCGGAGTTACGGTCGATATATTTGAAAAATCGCTGATATATTTAGGTGAATACCAGGGTGGGTATCCAGACGGAGGTGCATGATAATAAAAAAGCGCCCTGTAATAGGGCGCTTTTTTATGTATCTAGCTCCATCGGCTAGCTCTTCGTGTCTAAGGTTCTTCCGCATAAGAAGGCAAAAAGCGCCTTTTATGCGAAAGAACCTTAGCCAGTCAGAGCTGGACGAGCCGCTTCCGCTTTTAGTTATATCCAGCTCTAGCGGCTAGCTCTTCGTGTCTAAGAACCTTCCGCATAAGAAGGCAAAAAGCACCTTTTATGCGAAAGAACCTTAGCCAGTCAGAGCTGAACGAGCCGCTTCCGCTTTAAATTAATTAACGATTTGTAAAGATTTTATCGATTAAACCGTATTCTAAAGCTTTTTCTGCTGTCATGAAGTTGTCGCGGTCTGTGTCGCGTTGTAGTACTTCAAGTGGTTGACCAGTGCGGTCAGCAAGAATTTGGTTTAGTTTTTCACGTAAGAATAGGATACGTTTTGCAGCGATTTCGATTTCAGTTGCTTGACCTTGTGCTCCACCAAGTGGTTGGTGAATCATTACTTCACTGTTTGGAAGTGCATAACGTTTTCCTTTTTCACCTGCTGCAAGTAAGAATGCACCCATAGATGCTGCCATACCGATACAGATTGTTGATACTTGTGGTTTAATAAACTGCATTGTATCATAGATTGCCATACCCGCTGTGATAGAACCACCAGGGCTGTTGATGTAGATGTGAATATCTTTTTCTGGATCTTGAGATTCCAAGAATAAAAGCTGGGAAACGATTGAGTTAGCTACGTTGTCATCAATTGCACTACCAAGCATAATGATGCGGTCTTTTAATAGTCGAGAGTAAATATCGTAAGCGCGTTCTCCACGATTTGTTTGTTCAATTACTGTAGGAATTAAATTCATCTGTTATTTCCTCCTTATAAAGCTTTCTTAGTCTTATAATACAATTATGGTCAATAAAGGTCAAACGAAACCACTTTAAATCAAAAAAATATGTAGTTGTACCATGAAATATTCGCTATGTTTTCGAAATTCCCTGCTTATGTATCTTCAACATCATAACCGAATTACATAAATTTAAACGTTATGAAAACTGGAGAAAAAAGAAAAGAACGCCTTTTAACTGAAGCGTTCTTTCGATAATTAGTCTTTTAAAAGATAGGTTACTTTATTTAAAATCTTTTCGATTTGTTTCGCGTTTTTACTATACATTTCGCTTGCTGATTTCGACTTTGTTTCTAGGGAAAATAGTTCAAGATCAGCATGACATTTTTTTAAAGATGCTAATAATAAAGGTTTGTTTTGAGGAGAAGGTATTTGGAGTTTGTCATTGTAAATGTCGATAGTAAGTTGTCCGTATGAATCCACTTGACCGAGGAAGACATTTTCAATAACAACACCGAGTTTTTCTAATTCTGAATGTAGCCAAGCGCGGTTATGTCCGCTTGCTGAAAGAGGTTCATCTAGTACATTTCCATCCATAATAACAGTTTGTGGTTCTTTCTCGTTTGGTACTTTTAAACCGATGTCTTTTGCTGTAAGTGGCTGGGAATCTTTCTTTAATAATACATTTAATTCTCCGCTCGGTTCTAAGACAGCAAATTCGACTTCAGCTACGCTGAACGCACTTTTTCCGCGGAGAAGTTCCAGTAATTCGTCACTCGTATATTTTTCTTTCTTTAAGTTATCTTCGAGTATCTTTCCGTCTTTTATTAATACGGTAGATTTCCCTTCAAAGAAGTCCCGAGCTGTTTTGTTCTTTAAAGAGAGGATTCCTGTTAAAAAAGGTACCACAGCGAAAATGAGTATCGCAAAGACGCCGTGAAAAAATTTTGAATCGAGCCCTGTAGATACTTGGGCAGCGATGTCACCAATCGTCATTCCGGCTATGTATTCAAAAAAGGAAAGCTGAGAGATTTGTCTTTTGCCTAACCATTTCGTAATAGCGAATAAAATAATTAATATGAATACAGAGCGAAGAATGACAAGTGTCCATTCCGGCAGGTGAGACATAGTCGTTTCCTCCAGTCTACTTAAAACCCTTTATATTGAGGTTCTTCACGTTCTAATACTGAAATTCTATCCCTTAAATCAGCGATGACGCTGTCCATTTCTAACATACATTCATGAAATACGCGTTTTGATTCTTCGTCTTGTGAATTTAATGAAAGGGAGCTTAAACTTGCTTGAGCGCCCCTTACACTAGCAAGGCAAGTTTTTACGCTAGCGATAACAGTCATATAAACACCTCTTATCCTTTCGGTTTGAATAACAATGCTCCAATGAAGCCGAAAATAATAGCCGCTGATACACCGGCGCTCGTTACTTTAAACATGCCGGTAATAACGCCAACGATGCCATGTTTTGCAGCTTCTTCCATTGCGCCATGAACGAGGGCATTACCAAAGCTTGTAATAGGTACAGTTGCCCCGGCTCCAGCGAAATCAATTAATGGCTCATACAAATTAAATCCATCTAATATAGCTCCAGCAACAACGAGTGTTGCCATTGTATGAGCAGGTGTTAGTTTGCCGACATCAAACATAAGTTGGCCGATTACACATATAAGTCCGCCAATGACGAAAGCCCAGAAAAAAATCATTGCGTTGCACCTCCAAATTCAATCGAAACGGCGTGAGCGATACACGGAATCGTTTCTTCTTGTTGGAATGTAAGTGGAGATAGTAAAGCGCCTGTCGCAACGACAAGTATTTTTTTGAACTCTCCTCTTTTCATTCGGTTTAATAAATGACCGTATACGACTGTTGCGGAACATCCAGGTCCGCTAGCACCAGCTATGACAGGTTGTCCTTCTCTATAAATGATAATTCCGCAATCTTGAAATTGTTCGCTCGTTACTTTCGTTCCGTGTTTATGTAGTAAGTCATAAGCAATTTCGCGTCCTACATGTCCGAGATCGCCTGTTACGATTAAATCGTAGTAAGAGGCATCAATTTGACGTTCACGTAAATGGGCTTCAATTGTATCAACTGCAGCTGGAGCCATTGCGCCTCCCATATTAAACGGATCCGTTAATCCCATATCAACCACTCGGCCGATTGTTGCAGAGGTTACTCTTGGACCGTGTCCAGTATCGCTTAAAATAGCGGCTCCTGCTCCGGTTACTGTCCACTGTGCAGTAGGCGGCTTTTGTCCACCGTATTCGGTAGGGTAGCGGAACTGTTTTTCTACAGCTGTATTATGGCTTGAAGCTCCAGTTAATAAATATTTTGCACCTTTTGCATTTACGATACTTGCCCCAAGTGCTAAACCTTCCATAGAAGTAGAGCAAGCCCCGAATAATCCGAGATAAGGAGTCCCAAGTGTGCGGCAAGCAAAGCTTGTTGGAGTAATTTGATTAATTAAATCTCCTGCGAGTACGAATTGAATATCATCTTTACGAAGCTCTGCTTTTTCAGTAGCGCGACTACAAGCTTCTTCGAATAAAATCTTATGTGCTTTTTCATAGGAATCTTGTCCGAGCCATAAATCTTCATGAAGGATATCGAAGTCTTCTGGGATGTTCCCCTTTGCTTCAAATGGTCCACCGACAACCCCTGTTGAGATAATGACTGGTTTGTTTTCAAATACCCACGTTCGGTGTCCTTGTAACATTTATAGCCCTCCCCATTGAACGAGAATAGTTTTAATAAGTGCGATGACGAAAGCGGAAAATACACCAAATAAAATAACAGAACCAGCTAGTTTAAACATATTGCCGCCAACGCCAAGGACAAATCCTTCCGTTCGATGCTCAATACATGCGGCAATAACAGAGTTACCAAATCCAGTAACAGGTACAGCTGTACCAGCACCGGCAAACTGTCCAAAACGATCGTATATACCAAATCCAGTTAGTAACATGGAGATGAAAATGAGCGTTGCGACTGTTGGATTGCCTGCTGAGCGTTCGGTGAAATCAAAATATGTGATGTAAAAAGTAGAAATGAGTTGTCCGATGAAGCAAATAAAACCACCGACGAAAAAGGCTTTTATACAATTTTTTAAGACAGGTCGTTTCGGTTCGCGTTCTTGTTCGAATTTTTTATACTCCTGTTGTACAGGGGTTAAGTTTTTATCTTTACTAGACATTGCAATCCTTCCTTTTCTTTTAAAAAGCGTTAAGTGTTAGACTCCATTTTTTTACCAATGAATTTTAATTGTTTATTAATTTCATCTTTAGATACTTCTTTTTCCTTAATTTTTCTTTCGAGTTTTTCGAGTAACATAAAGATTTTTTTATCTGTACTGACACGAACATCGAGAGTAGGGTGCTCATCACTTAGTTGCTTTTGAAGTTTGCTGCGCAACGGCTTTAATCCAAACCTTTCGTGATGCTCAGGTGTAACTGCTATGTAGAGATCTAAATTTGAATTCACTGCTGTGCTTTTTATAATTTCATCCATAGCGAGAGCTCTTTTCTTCGCTCCTTGTGATATAGATTGATTAAAGGATTCCGTACTCGTCTTTGTTAACTTTGGACCTTTTTCTTTCTCCGTTCGTTTTGCTTCTTCTTTCACTTTTTTATCTAAAGGACTATTATCACATCCGGTAAAAGAGCTAAATAGAAGTGCAAATAATGCGGTTATGAGGCCGAGTTTTCGCATAATTATCATTCCATTTCTATTGCAATATGTAATGTGATAGAAAAAGGATGACTGCATATCATCCTTTTTCTATTTCACAGCAAGATTGGTTCGTTATTGCTGTGAGTATTGTGGTTCTTCTTGTTGGACTTCTTCAACACGTGGGTTTAAAGAATCGATAATCGTTTGTGTTTGCTGCGCAGCTGTTTGGAAAAGTTGCTTAGCTTGTTGGTTATCCGTATCAAGAGCGAATCCCTCTAAGCTAGCTTGGGCACTTTTTAATCCAGAAACAGTTTGCTTTAATTTTGTAATTACAGTCATTGAATGAAGCCCCCTTTGGAATATCAATTCAAAGATTATAATTTGTGAGTTGGGGAGAATTTATGATTGGAAAATTTAGGGGTGGAATGGATTTTATATGCTTTTAGCTAAGATGCATAAGGTATTACAGGGATATTTTTATTGATTTAGATGGATTTTATTGCTATTATTATGAGAAGAAAATGAAGTGTTTTCTATAATCATGCGCCCATAGCTCAGTCGGATAGAGCGGTGGTTTCCGGTACCACGTCTGCCGGGGGTTCGAATCCCTCTGGGCGCGCTTTTAGATTTTTAAATAATTACATGTTTTTTCTTAAAACCCTGATATAACTGGGTTTATATAATTTTGTAGGAACTATCTATTTCAAATAAACTTATACGTTTAGAATTTTTTTTGCACGATTTTTGCACGTTTTATATAACTGATTGGAACAAATTCAACATAGTTTGATCAACGATTCTAGATTCCTTTTGTTCCATTTCATCTAAGACATGTGAATATGTTTGTAGTGTAATTACAATATCTTTGTGGCCAAGTCTTCTTGAAATGTATTTTATATTAACGCCATTGTATAAGAGTATAGATGCATGTGTATGGCGTAATGAATGACATGTTATCGGTTTAACATTGCATCTTGCGCAAATCTTTTTAAGAACTTTGTTTACAGCGTTATTTGTTATAACTTCCATTTGGTTATTAATAAAACACAAGTTTTTAGTATTCCTTAAACCTGTTTTCAGAGCATGTTCTTTTTGGTGTTTTTGTAAATCTTTTAACATACTCACTGTTTCCTTATCAATTGTTATTGTACGTACAGATTGATAATTTTTAGTGTTACCAAAGTCATTCTTATCACGATAATCCCACGTCTTATTGATTGTAACTGTTCTTTCTTCTAAGTCTACACAGTCCCATGTCATCCCCATTATTTCACCAAATCTTGCCCCAGTGGCTATGGCAAAAAGAATTATATATCTTGAAATGTATTGTGGTGTCAAATTTGCGCGTAATTCATCCACTATTTTTTTCATCTCTTCTTGATTGATAAACTTTAATTCTTCTGATTTTGTTTCATTCTCTCCATGTATAATAGCTTTGTAAGTAGGGTCTCTATGCAAAATTCCATCTTCAATTGCATATTTTATACATGCTTTAACACAGTTATGTTTTTTCTTGACGGTCATTTTAGCACGTTTTTTAGATAATTCATTTAAAAAGTTTTGATATAAAACTCTATTTAAGTCTTTCATACGGACACCAATAAAATGCTCTTCGACTAATTTTACAGATTGTAAAAGGTTTTTCTCATGCGATAGACTATGTTTACCTTTTTTATATACCTCAAACCATTCTCTCATATACTCGGAGAATAGTTTATCTTCTGCATTTAAATTATGTCCACGACTTATTTTTTTTTCTAATTCACTTGCTGCAATTGCTGCTTCTTTTTTGGTCGAGAATCCACCTTGAGTTTTTGTTTTGTATTTATCTCCATCTTTATAAGAAACGCGATACCTCCAACCAGTTGCTCTTTTTTCAAAACTTGCCAAGTTTTTCTCCTCCATTCAAAATAAAATTCACTAAAACTTTTGAATGTTTATATGTGTATCAGTTAAAAAATGAACTAAGTAATTTTTATGATAAAAAGATACTCCTTTTGTCATCCGGATATATTCAAATGCATCTATAACACAGGCCGTTGTAACTTCAAGTTCTTCTGCTATATCCCAAGGTGTTTGGATGCCTTTTTCATAGCATAGTATTAAAGCATCAATTGTAACAATTCGGAGGCAGCCTATTTTTCGGGCTTGGAATTCTTGCTGACGTTCGGTAATAGTTTCCTGTCTAATTATATTACCTATGCCTTTCTCAAAGTGAGCTATTTCCTCACTAACTGTTACGTACTTTTCTGCAATGGTTTGATTAAGATTATTATTGATATATATTTCACTACCAACACAAAGTCCACTTAACCCATTAGGCATCTCATTATTAAAGTTGAAAGTTATTTCTGGATATTGTGCTATAAGTGTTTCCAACTTGTTCATATAAATGCTCCTATTTTCTTTTACTTTTAACAAAATTAATGAAGTCCATTACCTCTTGTAGTTCTTCTTTGCTTAGATTATCTTCCATGTGAGCTGCGATTACCATATGAGGATCATCTTCTGTTTCCTGATCCTTGTTTATAGTGATAATCCCTGATACATCATCATCAGTAATTCTTTCTCCTTTTTCCAGCTTTTCTGCTATCGTAAAGAAACTTTGGGGACTTACCTGTAATGCCTTTGCATAATTTTGTATATCTAACTCATCAAGTGTGCTATTTCTATTTTCATGACCAGATATGGTGCTTTGTTTATAACCAGTAATTTTTTCTAAATCTTTTTGAGTCATTCTTCTGTATTTACGTAAATATTTGATCGCTGGACCCAGAATATTTTTTTTCAATTTCAAGTGACCTCCATCCATTGATACGATAAGGATAGTATACTCTAAAATAACGCGTGATACAATAATAATATTGTGTAACATAATATTATTTCTGTATATAGCTTGAATAATATCGAGATGTGCGATATTATTTGGTCATCGGATAATTCGGAGGTGACACAATGACTGTTAAAGAAGAAATTAGAAAGAAATATTTAAAACCCAAACGAATTTTAAAAAGAGAAAGAATGGCACGTGATATCACGATTGCAGAAATGGCAATTGCATTGGGGATCAATAGAGACGCATACTCTGCGAAGGAAAAAGGGAAATTTTCATTTTCGGATTATGAGATGCAAGTTATTAAAAAAAAGTTAGGCTTACCAATTGAGTATCTTTTTTTTATAGATTAATATCGAGTATCTCAATATTTCGGGAGGGTTTTAAGTGGAAAAAGAAAAAACATGGTGGGAAATGAAAGATTTAAAAAAAGCTACTGGATATAGCTATGGTTGGTTAACACAAAATATTCTTTACAAACCTTGTTATAAAAAAATATTGGATATTAATAACGGTGGTTTTGTTTATTATCCAGAGTCTAGAGGGAAAAAGTGGTTGTTTATAGCTGATAGAATGCAAGAGTTTCTTGAAAAGCATTTTAATCAGATTGTGAGTAAATAAAAGCAAGTTAACTTACATATATCCATTAGATCAATAAATCTTAAGGAGAGTGAAAAGCATGAATGGAGTACTACTAGCAACAAGAATTATGAAAGGGCATGAAGTTGTTAAAAAATGCGCAGAAGCAAGAAATAACCCTTTATTATTAGAAGCTATGGAATCAGAAGCAAAACGTAAGTTATACGAAATGAACCGTAAGGTTTCAAATCGAAGGGAGGTGAGTTAATTGAAGGATGGCAACGATGTATTTACAAATTTAAAGCAAGCTTTTGAAGAAGCCGTTCAATATGCAGTGGTAAATAGCATGCGTGAATGCAATGTAAACGAGATACAACGTTCAGAACTGTTGACGGCAGTAATGAACGAAGCATCTCGAAGATTAAAAGAAAGAAATGTACCTTATCAAGATGGTCTTGCGAATGTAATTACTGGTCGTAAAAAGTATCAAGACTATTAATTTATTTCTGAGTACTTTCGTAAAACATTTTAAATGAGTATTCGAAAACTCTCATAAAGCTATCTGATGTAGGATTTGTTTCTAAATATTTCCGAATGCTTTCATAGTCCTTTGTATTTGGGAAATTATCATCCAATTCCACATCGACTGCTATGTCGCCGATAGGCAAATCTACACCTTTGAATTTTAATAACCATTCTTTATAAGTTAGCAAAATATCACCTCCTATGGAGGATTATACCAGAATAATAGATTGGAGAGAGTTAATTGAAGGAAGTAACAGTAATTTTTAAATCTGGTGCAACAGCAAGTTTTACAGTTGAGGAATTTGCAACATTTAAAAATGGATTTGGAGCTTTAACAAAAATCGAGTATACAGGTGCTAATGAGAAATTACCCTTCCACATTGGATTAAGTAATATCGATGCAATATTTGTGGAAGACATTCCTGAAGAAGAAAAGATTAAGGAACCTAATCATCCAATTGAAGATTTTTATGGTAATGAAATTATGAAAGATGAAACTTACTTTGTGTTTGATTGTGATGTTGTACTTGAACAGAATTTAAAACAATATTTGACGGAAGAATACGAAGTTGAATGCTATCAAGCTCAATAATTAAAGAAAGGATGGTAAAAGAAAATGACACCTGAAAAGTTGTTCGAAGAGAAACAACATTTAGTGTTTGCTGCAATAAAGCAACAATTTAATAGTCATGCTAATGCAGAAAAAATTGCAAAGAAAAATTATATGGATTTTGATGATCTCGTTCAAATAGGAAGAATCAAATTATGGGAATTATGTTTGAATTACGATCCTGAAAAAGAATCTACTTTTAATGCATATGTAATGATGACACTAAAGTGGAAAATAAGAAATGAAGTTCATACAAAAGGTATGACAATCAAAATTCCACGGTCTGTTGATTATGAAGAAAGAAATAAATTGTGTTTTCATTCCATTGATTTGCATACAGAAGATGATACAGAAAATGATTTTTTTGCAGTTTCTCCTATAAATGTGGAAGAAGAAGCGCTGTTATCAGTTGAATTTGAAGAAGTAACGAGTGTACTGGGAGAAAAAGAAAAATCAATTATTCTACACGTTGGTGAGGGGTATACGACAAGAGAAATCGCGAGGAAATTTGAGATGGGTGAATCCACAGTGAAAAAAAAGAAAAATGCAGCATTTCTCAAAATCAATCCTAATTATAAACCGTTAAACCTAAGGTCATTTTTCTTGGGCAAAAGAAGAAATATGAGAAACCGCCAGTTGGGGCTGACGGTCTAATAAAAACACATGTTGAGGTCATTATAGCATGAACTGAGCTCATGTAAAGGAGGGGCAGGCATGAAAAACGGCAAAAGGCCAAACAAACGTGAAAAAATTCATATTCAATCAAACGATTTAAATCCACAGGATTGGTTAATTTTTAAGAAAGTAAATAAGGAATTGCATTTGGTCCATCGGACGACTGGTGAGACTCGTATAATTCCAAACTTATAGATTAGGAGGTTACATATTAATGAGTATTAAAGAAGTTGCTAAGGCTGTACAAGCTATACGAGAAGCTCGAAATGAACATGGGATTATTAGTGTTCGTGGAAAAGAGGTTCATCTTAGTAATGAAGTATTGGAATCATTGTTGGATGAATCAAAGGTTAAACCATTAATACTAAAACGTGAATCAAAGGATTATCCTTATGAAGTTTCGTTTATTAGTGAACATGTAATTTATTTCTCTCTCTACACTCAAGAAAGAATGGAAAAGAAAATTGGAGGGATACCAAATGGTCGAAAATTCAATGGTAATCGGGAACCATCAGGACTCCTCATTCAATAACGTGATGGGTTATTGTCAAAGTTGCGGTAAGGAAATATACATTGGTGAAGAGTGCCGCGATATTGATGGTGATTACATACACGATGAAACAGATTGCATCAAACAATATGTAGAGTCTCATTCCATAAAGAAAGTGGCAGGTGAGTAAAGTGAAAGAGACGGTAAAAGTTCAATGGACACCTGCATTCCAAAGTTATCATTCGACCGGCGATGAAGCTGAACCGTTTTGTGATGAATGTGAAACGTATCTCCAAGATGATTTTAATTACTGTCCAGGTTGTGGATCTAAATTAGATTGGGGTGACACGAAATGAAAGCTGCTATTGAAGAATTAGAAAAGTCATTAAGTGTGGAACAAGGAAATTTAAACGATTGTAAACGGAAATTAGAGCGGGTAATAGAAAGAAAGCCAATTCTTGAACAAAATATTCAGGACATTGAAAGTAAAATCAAGGATTTTGAAGCTTCAATCTTTGTTCTGAAGCAAATGGCGGAGGTGTAAAAATGGGTCAGCAATTCGATTTTAATCCTAAAAGTGCAATTGATGTTGTAAAACAAGGAAAAACATATTTGTTATACGCCAACCCTGGTATGGGAAAAACACACACATTACGTCATCTACCAGGCAAAACATTAGTACTGGATATTGACCGTACATCACAGGTGCTCAAAGGAGAAAAAAACATAGATATTATTTATGTGGATAATCAAAACACTTGGGAGTATTGGGAAGCATTATTGACCCATCTCAAGGATATCAAAGGGAAATACAACAATATTGCAATCGATAATGTATCAGAACTAGAACGCTGTTTGTTATCGCATTTAGGCTTTATCGGACGTAACCAAGGTGTTCCGTCACAAGGTGATTATCAAAAAATGCAGTTCCGTATAGTTAACTCATTTAGATGGATGAAAAATTTAGCGGACATTATTGTATTTAATGCTTGGGAAACAACAGATTTATATACCACAGCAGAAGGGCAACAATACAATCGTTCTTATCCGCAGATCAATACGAAAATTATAAATAATGTATTAGGTCTATGTGATGTTGTTGGTCGATTAATGATTAATACCGAAGGTGAAAGAGGATTTGTTTTAGAAGGTACAAACAGCATTTATGCCAAAAATCAGCTAGACGATAGAAAAGGTTGCAAACAGGAAGAAATCTTTCTTTTGCCATCCACACACCAATAAATAGGGGGAAATAAATAATGTCATTCTTTAAATTTGATGAAACAAACGTAAGTACAGGTTTTGAACTAGTAGCAGAAGGTAAATATGAAGCAAGTATTATTAATGCAACAGCAAAAGATTTTCAAGGTCATCCGACTTTAGAATTAGATTTTGAAATTCGTTCAGATGTCCCGCAACCACATCAAGGAGCGAAGATACTATATAACACATTTTACTTCCACAATGATAATCCGGAATACCAGGAAAACAATATTAAAAGAATTAATAGCTTAATTGCAGCTTGTGGATTCCCAAATGGAACGGATTTTAATAGTGCTGATGATATGGCAAAGCAACTCTTTAATAAGTCGCTATTAATTACTGTTAAACATCAAGAGGACAAAAAAGATAAAACCAAGAAATATGCTAAAGCAAAATATTTCGATGTATCAAAAGTAGATTCTCCAGTACAAGTTGGAAAACCAATTGCTGTAGGTGACGATGATTTACCATTCTAAATAAAACTTAATAGAGAGGTTGGTTTTAACCGACTTCTCTTTTTTATACCCTAAAAGGCTAATCGGAGGGCGAAATGAAAAAGAATCCATACAATTTTAATGAAATTCCTGCCGAGTTAAAGGCCCTTCCTCAGTGGATATTGTGGAAGTTTGAAACACGAAATGGAAAGCAAACCAAGGTTCCGTGTCAGGTCACTGGCGAAATGGCCCAAGCGAATAACAGGCGTACTTGGTCAACATTTGCAACAGCGGTCAAATTTTACTTAGAAGGTGACTATGACGGAATAGGTTTCGTGTTCAGCAGGCAGGACAATTACATCGGAATAGATATTGATAAGTGTGTTGTGGATGGAAAAACAAATGCTTTTGCAACAGAGATTATCGATACATTAGATAGCTATACAGAATTTTCGCCGTCAGGAAATGGGATTCACATCATTATCAGAGGTGGTCTTCCACAATCTGTTTTAGGTACTGGACGGAAAAATACAAAACATGGTTTAGAAATTTATTCATACGGCCGTTTCTTTACCTTTACTGGAAATCGTGAGAATTCCAATGATGTATACGAGCGAACGGATGAACTAGCTGAAGTATTTGAAAAATATTTTGATGATAGCGACATTCAAGGTCGTGTAAATTTAGCAGAGTTTGAAAAAGATGAAATCAAAATTTCGAATGATGCTCTATGGGAAAGAATGTTTAGAAGTAAGAATGGTGATGAAATTCGTTCGTTATACAATGGCAACTTAATAAATAATGACCATTCGGCAACTGATCTTGCTTTATGTAATCACTTAGCTTTTTGGACAGGTAAATCAGCAACTCGAATGGATACGATGTTTCGTGAGACTAGCTTAATTCGTGATAAATGGGATGTTATCCATTTTAGTGATACAAACGAAACGTACGGTGAAAGAACGATTGCAACGGCTATTTCATCGACATCCACAACTATTTTAGATAACAAACAACAATTCGAAGAATTTTCATTTGATTTTATTAATGAAGATGCGGTTGAAGTTGTGGAGGACAAACCGAAAAAGAAATTCCGTTTAACCGAATTAGGAAACGCTGAACGTATCGCATATGAATATGGCCATGTAATCAAATATGTTAGCGATATTGGCTGGTACATATGGGACGGTAAACGCTGGAAGTTGGACACGAAAAAAGAGATTGAAAGAATTACAGCAAAAGTACTTAGAAGTCTTTATAAATCAGAAGATGAATTAGAAACAAAATGGGCTCGAATGTGTGAACGGAGAAATATTCGTATGAATAGCATTAAGGACCTTATGCCGTTAGTACCAGGAGAACGTGAGGAATTTGATAAGTATAAATATTTATTCAATGTTGAGAACGGAATTGTTGATTTGAAAACAGGGAAGCTGCAGCAACATGATCGTGAACTTGGTTTAACTAAAATTACTAATGTTTCATTTGATGAAAACGCAAAATGTCCAACATGGTTGGCATTCTTAGATCAAATATTCTTAGGTGACCAGGATCTAGTGGAGTATATGCAAAGGCTTATAGGTTATAGCTTAACAGGTGATATTTCAGAGCAAATCATGATGTTCTTAGTTGGTGGTGGTTCGAATGGTAAATCAACATTTATCAATACTATCAAAGACTTACTTGGCGAATATGGAAAGCAAGCCAAGTCAGATACATTTATTAAGAAAAAAGATACTGGAGCTAATAATGATATTGCTCGACTTGTTGGGGCTCGGTTCGTAAGTGCCATTGAAAGTGAAGAAGGAGAAAAGCTTTCTGAGTCATTTGTTAAACAAATTACAGGTGGCGAACCAGTATTAGCACGATTCTTGAGACAAGAGTATTTTGAGTTTGTTCCGGAATTTAAAGTATTCTTCACAACAAATCATAAACCAGTAATTGGTGGCCTTGATGAAGGAATTTGGCGACGTGTTAAATTAATTCCTTTTAATTTGAATCTACCATCTCATAAACGTGATAAAAGATTACCTGAAAAGTTATCACTAGAAATGCCAGGTATCTTGAATTGGGCAATCGAAGGCTGCATGAAGTGGCAGCAGGGAAGATTAAAAGAACCGAAGGTCGTAGCAGAAGCAACAGGACAATACAAAGAGGATATGGATATTTTAGCTCCATTCCTTGATGAAGTTTGTTATATAGATGAACCGGAAAATGAAGCAATCAAGATTGAAGCGAAAGAGTTATATAACGTTTATGAAAGATGGTGCTTTAATTCTGGCGAAAGAGCTTTAGGGAATAGGTCATTTTATCGCATGTTAGAAACAAAAGGATTTGGAAAAACAAAAGGTTCCAAAAATAGAATGTTTCTTACAGGAATTACCTTAAATGAACGCAAGCCGGTTACTAAAGGTGTTACTGAAAACAACGAAAATAGCAATTTTAAGGTCACTCAGTAACTTTTTTGTTATTTAAATAACCCTTTAAACTTTTTAATAACCCTCTGGAAAACCATTCATATCAAGGGTTTAGGTTATATCTTATAGTTATTTTGTTATTTTTGTTATTGGGATTCTATATAAATAAAAAAATAAAAAATAAAAATATATATATTAGGAGCAGTAATACCCAAACACCAATAACTTTAATAACAGTTTTGGCGTAATCCCTTGTGGCTGTAGGGGGCAAGTGGGTTATTAAAGAGATTCTTTAGTAACAATTGAGGGTTTTTAAGTAACTTTTTCATTTTTTAATAACCCGAAGGGAGTTTCTTCGAAAAATGAAAGTACTACTAATTTTAAGTTTAATTTGGAAGTCAGGTGCAAATATCTATCTTGATGAAAAAGATAATCAAGTTGCGATAAAAAAACAAAATTTAATTCCAACGGAAGTTATGAAGGCTGCTGAACAAAACTATCAAGCTATTTATGATTGGTTTAAATCTTGGAAAGATGAAAGTTCGGAAAAAATTACGCTAATGAAGACTTTTCATCAGTTTTGCGGATGGCAGCATAATCAAAAATTAAATGAATGGCTGCTTGCTGATGAGGATTCATTACAAATGTTTTATGAATGGACAATCATTCTTGCAAAGAACGGATGGACAGACATGTATGAGGATTATCGGTCATTTGAAAATGATGAATCAAACGCAATGGCTAGAAAGATATATGAACGTGCTGTTTTATATGCAAGGAAAGGGGCGTAAGAATGATTCGCTTTCACTATACAGATAAAGAAATAGAAAAAATCCTTAAAACACTCACAATCGTGATTGATACAAGAGAACAACAAAACCAACATATTCGTGATTACTTACATCAAAAAGATATACCAGTAAAAGTTCAAAAATTAGATACGGGTGATTACGGCTGTATGATTCCAAAAAATGAAGAGCTTGGAATACCTCGTGATATCTATTTAGATCGTCGGATAGAAAGAAAGGCGAGTATAGATGAAATTACAAGTAACCTACAAAAAGATACACAAACAAGATTTGAAAACGAATTGATCCGTTCGAAGGACATTCCATTCACTTTAATTGTGGAGGACCAACGTGGTTACGAAAAAATACTTACAGGTGAGTATAAATCAAGATATAACCCGAAAGCATTACTCGGTAGGCTCAATACTTTTAAAGTGAAATATGACTTTGAAATTGTCTTTTTAGATAAAAAGTTTGTTGGGAATTGGATATATCATGTCCTTTATTACCATGCAAAACATTACTTGAAAACAGGAGCTTTCTAAGGTCAGAAACGTACAGAAGTAACAGAGAAACTTTAGTTGTAATATCAATCTAATACAAAAGGAGCCAGAACAATGACAAAGGTAAAATTGAACGTATTATTCAAGAAAATGCAAAAGGACGATAAAAAGGAAGTTTTGATGTTCCATGTATTAAGTGATGAATTACCACATGCTGATGAATTATTAAAAATGCCAGGTACTATTGTGCATCTAACTGTGGAAAAAAGCGATGTTAAAGCAATTGGTGCTGAATTTGTTTCTATTCAACGTGATAGCAAAAAAACGGTTCTTAAATTCAATGTAAAAGGCGATACGAAAGATAAAATTAATAAACTTTATCCATTCGCTGGTGAAAATGTCTCTATTACTCTAGAACCTTCACAAATGTCTATTGATGAGTTCTATGAAGAACGGCATGAAGGTATGGAATACAACGTTAATCCAGATGGAACAACGGATGTTGCTCCTGGTCAATTAAAGATTGTAGACGGAGAAACAATTGCTGAATAAATTTTTGATGATAAATAAAAAGAGCACTGTATACAAGTGCTCTTTAAAAGGAGAATTTCTATAAGTGAGGTAATATAATGTCAATAATATGTAGATGCTTGTCTAATCAAATGGTGACAGGTTAATAAAAAAATCATTCAGCACAACAAAACAGCTAGCGGACATAACTAACTGCTTTGTTGTAAAAATTTTAGAAGTAGCTAATATATGCTGTAACCAAAAGTTACAACTATAGTATAAACGAATATCAAAATATTATGCAGGAAACAAAATAAATAAAAAATTATTCTGTAGAATAGGGGAGTAAAAAATGTCTAACAAATTTGATAAGGATTTTGAAGCGATTACGAATGATTGTGAATTAACAAAAGAAGGAACAAAATTTATAGAAGCTGTAAAGGAATTTGTTGGTATCAAATATGATTCGGAGGATTTAGCAAAATTGATTGTATTAATCATGGCTGCTTTAGATGTGGACGACAATGCTTTTAATACAGCAATATCTGCTTTATATCAAACGGCAATTGAAGTACAAACAGGTATCAATCTGAATGAATTACTGAATCTAGTGACAAAAGGTGAACCAGACTTAACACATTAAGAAAATCTAACCCATTCGACATGTTCCGACATGAAAATGACCGTCAGAATCATAGTGATTTGAAGTTTTATTTCTTTCTGAATACAAATAGATGTACAAGTTTTAAAGCGTCTCAGAAAGGAAAATAAACTTGTTTTATGAGATGTATTGTTTTTTATAGAAAGTAGGTGAATCATCATTTGTTTAACTGGCTGAAGGTATATCAAGAATTAGAACAGGATATTGCGTATCTAGATTACAACTTAGACAAAACAAAAGCTGAATTAAAACGCTGGGTCAGTGGTGATTTGCGAGAAGTACGTTTAACTGCTGAATCGGAAGGCGCAAAGGTAGAAGAACGTATTGAAGCAATTGAATATGAATTAGCGTACAAAATGAATGATATGTATAAACTGAAAAAATTAATTAATACGTTCAAAGGATTGGAACATAAAATTGCATATCTTAAGTATGTGGAGGGCATGACATTGGAGAAGATTGCTGAAGAACTTAACTACAGTCCACAGTATATTTACAATAAACATGCTGCTATGAGAGATAAGGTTGAGTACTCAAATAGAACTTAACATTTACTTAAGGTAAGTAATCATTATATAAACCATTGAAAATATCGATTATAGTAATAACATAAGAAATTGACGAAAGGGCAACTGGTGCACGGTTGCTCTTTTATTATGTGAAAATTATATAGGTGGTGTTTCGTGTGTTTAGGATATTTAAAATGTTTATGAATGATGTGATTGTTCTTTTTCAACAAACCATTCAAGTATTCAAAGGTACTAATCACGAAAAAATTAAACCTACTTTAATTGTATTGCATGATCCAATAGACAAGATGGTCGAAAAGGAAATGGCACAATTGAAAGCAATAAAGGATGAGAAGGAGCAAGATGAAATGAGCAAATATAAAGAGCGTATTGAATCTGTAGAAAAACTCCATCAAGTCATTGATGCACTAGAAACATTAAACAAGAAGTATGTGATTACAAAGGTAGTACAACAAAACGAAACTTTACCAATGGCTAACAGATATTATGTCAGCATTTGGTATGTTGAAGAAGTAGATGTCATTAATAAACAATCTGATGGTAACGAAATAGTTGAATTGGTTTGCAATGATTGTGGAACATCGATTACAGGGAAAAGGATTTTGTTAGAAGGAAAGTGTTGTATTCATTCTGTTACGCATAATACAACAATAGTTCCATTAGATAAGGAGAGTGCAAGTAAATGATTACTGAAATTAGAAAAACAATATCTGGTACAGAGTATTGGGATACAAAAGAAAAGAGAAGTTTGTTTGTACCTACAGGTGAAGAACCAGAATTCGAAGTAACTAAAAATCCAAAGAGTATGATTGCTAAGTTTGCTGACGATAAAGTAGTCGATGTTAAAGTAATTGAATTAGATGATATGACAGTAAAAGAATTACGTGATCATGCTGCATCGATTAACGTTGAGATTCCAGCGGATGTTAAAAAGAGAGAAGACATCATTAAGTTACTATCATGAAGTACTGTGCTGAGCAAGGCTGCAAGACATTAATTGATAAAGGACGATACTGTCTCAATCATAAACGTAAACAGAAGAAGACAGTTGTGTATTCAAAGAACAGATCATTCTATCGTACAAAAGCCTGGCAAGATTTAAAGTCATTCTGTTATCAAAGAGACAAAGGATTGTGTCAACGATGTGGAAGGTTTGTGTTTGGTAAGCAAGCACATCATCATCATATTGTTCCAATTAAAATCAATCCTTCATTAAGATTAGATTCAGATAATATTGATACACTTTGTTCTAAGTGTCATCCGATTGTAGAAAGAGAAACAAATGAAAAATACCAGGAAAAGAAAAAGTTCGACTGGAAACTATAAGCCCCCCTATCGAAAAAAGAAAAGCTGGCCTTATGGGGGGATAGGGAGTGGGGGTGCAAACGCGCACCTCAAAATGGTTTTTTGAAAAAAATTCGTTTTTTTAGGTGGTGATTTAAGGAATGGCCAGAAAATCGAAGGTCGTAATTGAAGCTGAAAAGAAAAAAGAATTAGAAGCGCAGCGTATTATGGATGTTTTGGTTGAAGCCGGAACTTATTCGCCAGCGCTTGATCCATTGATTGAGGTTTATCTTGATGCAGTTGAGATATACAGCGTCAAATATGGATTGTGGAAGAATTCTAACTTTCCAACAGTCCAAAAAACAAAGAATGTAAATGGTGATGTGAAAGAATCAAAGCATCCATTGGCTCAACAAGTCGAAGTTTGGTCTAAGCAAAAAGCGAAATATTTGGGGCAATTAGGACTAGACGGAAAGAACAAAGATTTAATCAAAAAAAGTGGGGTTCTTCTCGAAAAAGGAAAAATAGAAAAAGAGCCCACCGAGCCTAGTGATAGCAATAAATTATTACAATTTAGGCAGAGGTTAAATAGATGATTGATTTTGAAACAAATTACGCTGATATATTCGTTTCTGAAGTAGATGCAGCTCCACACTTATATCCTGATTCTATTAAGTTAGCAACCAAACGATATAAGAAATGGAAGAAACGAAAAGATATTTGGTTCGATGTTGAAAAAGCGAATGCAATGATTTATTTCACTGAAACATTCTTAAAACATGCAAAAGGAAAATGGGCAGGGCAGCCGTTAATTTTAGAGTCCTGGCAAAAGTTCTACTTCGCTAATATTTATGGTTGGCAAAAATATAATGAAGATGGTAAAGCGGTGCGAGTAATTCGTACGGCTTATTTGCAGGTTCCAAAGAAAAACGGAAAAACAATCATGGGCGGTTCACCAGTCATTTATGCGATGTACGGTGAAGGTGTAAAAGGTGCTGATTGTTATATTTCCGCTAATACTTTTGAACAATGTCAAAATGCAGCCGGACCAATAGCTTTAACTATCGAAAATAGTCCGGATTTAAGGCCGGATACACGTATCTATAAAGGTAAAGAAGATACGATTAAATCAATTAAATACACATTTGTGGAAGATGATATTAAATATGCAAATGTAATTAAGGTTCTTACAAAAGACAACGCTGGTAACGAAGGTAAAAACCCATATATCAATTATTTTGATGAAGTTCATGCTCAAATGGACCGTGAACAATATGATAACTTACGTTCAGCGCAAATCGCTCAAGAAGAACCACTCAACATCATCACTTCCACAGCAGGAAAGAATACCGGCTCGCTTGGAACTCAAATTTACACTTATGCAAAAGAAGTTTTGAAGGATGATAAAGATGATTCCTGGTTCATGATGATCTATGAGCCGAACAAAAAGTTTGATTGGACAGACCGTGATGTTTGGCGAATGGTTAATCCGAATATGGATGTATCGGTTAACATGGAGTTTCTTGAGAATGCATTTAAAGAAGCCCAAAACAATAGCTTTAATAAGGCCGAGTTCTTATCGAAGCATTTGGATGTATTCGTTAATTATGCTGAAACATATTTCGATAAAGACCAACTGGATAAAATGCTTGTGGACTATTTAGATGATATTGAAGGATTAACTTGTGTTGTCGGTGTGGATTTATCAAGACGCACGGATTTAACTTGTGTATCAATAAATATTCCAACATACGATGATGAAGGGAATGCAATATTAATCGTTAAGCAAATGTATTTTATTCCGGAGTTTGGAATCGAAGACAAAGAGCAGCAAAGAAACGTTCCGTATAGAGCGTTAGCTGAAAAAGAATTTGTGACAATTTGTCCCGGAAAAACAGTTGATGAAGAAATGGTAAATCAGTATGTGGAATGGGTATTCGAGAACTTTGATTTACGTCAAATAAACTATGATCCAGCACTTGCTGAAAAACTCGTTGAAAAGTGGGAAATGCTAGGGATTCAATGTGTAGAAGTTCCACAGTATCCAACTCATATGAATGAACCGTTTGATGACTTTGAAATATTATTACTCCAGGATCGAATTAAAACAGATAATCCTTTACTTATTTTCTGTGCAAGTAATGCGAAAATAATTACAAACATTAATAATTTAAAAACACCATCTAAACGTAAATCACCGGAGCATATCGATGGGTTTGTGGCCATGTTAATTGGTCATAAAGAAACGTTGAATATGATGGAAGATGCTGTTCCAGATGAAAATTATGATGAATATTTAGATGATATTTATCGATAGAAAGGCGGTGAGGAATTGGGTTTAAAGGATAGATTTTCAAGTTTTTTACTTAAACAAGCTGAAAAGCGTGGTTTATTCGAAGACATTTTCAATAATGTTGTTCGCTATGGTGGTAGATATGCAGGCGATGATAATATCTTGGAATCTAGTGATGTTTATGAATTACTACAAGATATAAGTAATCAAATGATGTTGGCTGAGATTGTTGTGGAAGAAAAAGACGGTAAGGAAATTAAAAATGATTCAGCTCTTAAGGTTTTAAAGAATCCAAACAATTATCTTACACAGTCTGAATTCATTAAGTTAATGACTAATACCTATTTACTTCAAGGTGAAGTCTTTCCAGTGTTGGATGGTGACCAATTACATTTAGCATCTAATGTTTATACAGAATTGGATGATAGATTGATAGAACATTTCAAAGTGAATGGAGAAGAAATTTCATCATTTATGATTCGACATGTGAAGAATATTGGTGCCGATCATCTAAAAGGTACAGGCATTCTTGATTTAGGTAAGGATACACTTGAAGGTGTTATGTCAGCTGAGAAAACTTTAACTGATAAGTATAAAAAAGGTGGTTTATTAGCATTCTTACTTAAGCTAGATGCTCATATTAATCCACAAAATGGAGCGCAGTCCAAATTAATTAAAAAGATTTTAGATCAATTGGAATCCATCGATGATGCAAGGTCAGTTAAAATGATTCCACTCGGAAAAGGATATTCAATAGAGACGCTTAAAAGCCCGTTAGACGATGAAAAGACCCTGGCCTATCTAAACGTATACAAAAAGGATTTAGGTAAGTTTTTAGGCGTAAATGTGGACACATATACGGCCTTGATTAAGGAAGACCTTGAGCAAGCAATGATGTATTTGCATAACAAGGCAGTTAGACCGATAATGAAAAATTTTGAAGACCATTTGAGTCTTCTTTTTTTCGGGAAAAATTCGGATAAACGTATTAAATTCAAGATAAATATCCTTGATTTTGTTACTTATAGCATGAAAACAAACATTGCTTACAACATTGTTCGGACAGGAATTACATCGCCAGATAATGTTGCGGATATGCTTGGATTCCCTATGCAAAATACACCTGAGTCAAAAGCAATTTATATTTCAAACGACTTATCAAAAATTGGTGAGAAACAAGCTACAGATGATTCACTGAAGGGAGGTGATGGAAATGGCAAAGACAAAGGAAACACGGACATTTGACATCACCAAATTAAGTACCAGGGATGCTACGGAAGAACAACCTTCCAAGATAACGGGTTATGCAGCCGTATTTAATTCAAAGACAACTATTGGTGGCTGGTTTGATGAAGTTATTGAACCTGGTGCATTTGCTCGTTCTCTTTCTGAGAATGGTGATATTAGAGCGTTATTCAATCACAATTGGGATAATGTCCTAGGGAGAACAAAAAGCGGTACATTGAGACTAGAAGAGGATGAAAAAGGACTTAAATTCGAAATTGAATTACCAAATACATCTGTTGGTCGAGATTTAGCTGAAAGTATGTCCAGGGGAGATATTAACCAATGCTCATTTGGATTTTGGATAACAGAAGAGAATTGGGATTACAGTGTTGAACCAGCATTAAGGACCATTAAAGAAGTAGAACTTTATGAAATATCGGTTGTTTCAATACCAGCTTATGACGATACGGAAGTATCTTTAGTTCGCAGTAAAGAGATTGGTAAAGAAATAGAACAACGAATGAAAATGATTAAACAAATAAATCAAATCTTGGGGGAAAAGTAAAATGAACAAACAATTATTATTAGCATTACAAAAACGAAGCAATGAAAGATTAGTGGAATTACGTACACAGGTTGAGAATCCTGAATTACGTGCTGAAGACTTACCAGCAATTCAAGAAGAAATCGATGAAATTAACAAGCAATTGCAAGAAGTTGCGGATGCTTTAGCAAATCTTGAAGATGATGGTGGAGGTGAAGAAGGAAACGAAGATAATGAAGAAGGTGATGAGGGATCTGGTACTGAAGGTTCTGGAGAAGGCGGAGAAGGGCGTGCTAGCAATACTGAAGGTGGAGAAAATAGAAATGGATTAACGCCTGAACAAAGAAGTGCAGCAATGGCAGCTATTGCAACAGGTCTTTCTACTCGAGGCCATAAATCTACTAAAAAGAAAGAGAAAGAAATTCGTTCGGCATTTGCTAACTTTGTAGTTGGGAAAATTACAGAAGCTGAAGCGCGTTCTCTTGGTATTGAAGCTGGTAATGGTTCAGTAACTGTGCCAGAAGTTATTGCGAGCGAAATCATTACTTATGCTCAAGAAGAGAACTTACTACGTAAATATGGTTCAGTTCATAAGACAGCAGGTGATATGAAATATCCTGTTCTTGTTAAGAAAGCAGATGCAAATGTACGTAAGAAGGAACGTAAAGATAGTGATGAAATCGTAGCAACAGATATTGAATTTGATGAAGTGTTACTTGATCCAGCTGAGTTTGATGCACTTGCTACTGTTACTAAAAAGTTATTAAAAATGACAGGTGCTCCAATTGAGCAAATCGTTGTGGACGAGCTGAAAAAGGCTTATGTTCGTAAAGAAATTAACTACATGTTCAATGGCGATGATGTAGGTAATGAAAACCCAGGTGCGTTAGCAAAAAAAGCGGTAGCGTTTAAGCCTTCTAATCCAGTTGATTTAAAATCAAAAGATGCAGGACAATTAATGTATGATGCATTAGTTGAAATGAAAAATACACCTGTTACGGAAGTAATGAAAAAAGGGCGCTGGATTATTAACCGCGCAGCATTAACAGCAATTGAAAAAATGAAAACAACTGATGGATTCCCATTACTACGTCCAATGACACAAGTAGAAGGTGGTATTGGAAATACGCTTATTGGCTACCCTGTGGACTTTACTGATGCGGCAGATGTAAAAGGAAAACCAGATGTTCCGGTTTTATATTTTGGTGATATTTCAGCATTCCATATTCAAGATGTAATTGGCGCTATGGAGTTACAAAAATTGATTGAAAAATTTGCTGGTACAAACAAAGTTGGATTCCAAATTTACAACTTATTAGATGGCCAATTAGTTTATTCTCCATTTGAGCCAGCTGTGTATCGTTTTGAAGTGCAAGCTACAACTGAAGGTAAATAGGT